>JAYKIC010000210.1:0-7393 GCA_035284985.1 Leptolyngbyaceae cyanobacterium | reverse complement strand
TGGGTTTGTGATTATAAGTCTGACTTATCATAACTGTAACCCTTTATTCAAGGGGATTTCTGAGATACGGTTCATAGAATTTTGTATCTCCATGAACTTTTTCCACCAGAAAGTCAGGAGACCCGAATGATGTATTCTTCTATGTAATCTACACGCTGAATCGTTTAATCGTACTAGGGTGGGCGATCGCTATACGAGAACATTGGGCGGTTATTTTGTTAAATTAGGGCAAATTAGGGCAGAGGGGCGATCGCTCCCTTGCCAACCATTCCCATGACATAATAGAGAAACTCTAACATTTGAAGCACTGTGCGATGCAACCTCATTTGACAAAGCCTGAACTTGAGCTAGAGGAGCTACCATTACCCACCTCGGAAGACTTGCCCTGTTCCGATGATACGCCCGTGGACAATGAATATCAAAACACCATTCCCAACTGGTTACTAGCCACCCTCCGACAGATATGGGAGGAGCGACAGGACTGGTTCTTTGGGGTGGATATGGGGATTTATGATCGGGACGGTCAACGGAAACGCTCACCCGCTATCATTCCCGATGGGTTTCTCAGCATCGGTGTCCAGCGCCATAAACGGGAGGGCCGAGGGCGACTTAGTTATGTGCTTCAGGAGGAAAACGAGGTTGTTCCCCTTCTCGCACTGGAGTTTGTGTCCAAAACCTACGGTCAGGAATATGACCAGAAAATGCAGACCTATGCCAGATTGGGCGTGAAGTATTACGTTATTTATAATCCCGAATACAGCCGGAGGAATCGACACGAGCCGTTTGAAGTTTACCAGCTTGTTGAGGGCATCTATCGACTCCAGTCGGGAGAACCATTCTGGATACCTGAAATTGATTTAGGGATTGGGCGGGTTCAGGGAAATTTAGGCGGTATTGCCCAAGAATGGTTAGCTTGGTATAACGCAGCAGGACGGCCCTATCCCTTACCGGAAGAATTGATCCGACAACAGGGAGGGCAGTTGCTCCAAGAGCGTCAACGGGCTGAACAGGAACACCAACGGGCTGAACAGGAACACCAACGGGCCGAGCAGGAACACCAACGGGCTGAACAGGAACGTCAACGGGCTGAACAGGAACGTCAACGGGCTGAACAAATGGAGCAGATCCTTGAGCAGGAACGTTTAAAGAAATTGCGATTACTGGAACGGTTACGCCAGTTAGGGATTGAGGATGAGCAATGGTAAATAGTGAGGGCATCGGGCGATCGCCCTGCTTCAATGCTAAATAAAGCTGAATAAAATGGATCAAAGCGGTTACAGTCGATACAGACACTCACCTTGAGCATCTTGGTCATGGAATTGGACTCGGCACTGGACTGGATTGATACACAACTATACACCGTTACCGGGGAATCCCTAACTGAGTTGCAGCGGGTGATTCTCCAACAGGCATGGCGGGGGAAGAAGTATGGGGCGATCGCCCATCTCTACGGCTGTACGGAGGGCCATGCGAAGGATGTGGGGTCAGCCTTGTGGAAACAGTTGTCGGATTTATTACAGCAACGGGTGACGAAGCAAAATGTGCGATCGCTCCTGGAACGCCATCTGAGCCGGACCCGTTCGATGATGCACCCTAGGCGGATGACCCATCAGCCAGAATCCCCCAATTTTGTGGGCCGAGGGGGTGCGATCGCCCACCTTCAAACCCTGGTGAATCAAGGGGCACGGGTCATTGTGCTTCAAGGGGAAGGGGGACTCGGCAAAACCACCCTCGCCCAAACCTACTTACACCAAGGCGATTTTGAAATCACCTTGGAACTGCTGATGGCAAAAGAATCCAGCCATATTACTCCAGCAGAACGGGTGGTGGAAGAATGGTTTTCCAGGGATTTAGATGAAGAACCTAGTCAGGATTTTGGGGTAACATTGGCGCGGCTGAAACGGCACTTGGAGCAGCGACCCATCGGCATTTTAATAGATAACTTAGAACCTGCCTTGGATAAGGACGGGCGACTACTCCCCTGCCATCGAGCTTATGTTGAACTGCTGCGGGTGTTGGCGGAACATCATGGCTCGTCAGTGACGCTGGTGACTAGTCGCGATCGCCTCTGCGAATCCAGTGTTACCGTAGAACATTACCGCCTTCCTCGCCTTGATCAACCTGCATGGTCCTGCTTTTTCCAGCATCGAGCCATTCATTTTACCCCAGTAACCTTGGAAAAAATTCACCATACCTACGGTGGCAACGCCAAAGCAATGGGCCTAATTTACGGCAGCGTGCGGGAGGATTTTGAAGGCGATTTGGATGCCTATTGGCAAGAACATAGCGGCAATCCCCTCGCGGTAATGGATTTAAAAAACCTGGTCTCACAACAGTTTAATCGGCTCCAGCGGCTTGACCCCGATGCCCACCGCCTCCTGTGTCGTTTAGGGGTTTACCGCTATCAATCCGTTGCTACGATTCCCACCCCCGGATTGCTGGCCCTGCTCTGGGATGTGGAGACCTCCCGTCAGCCAGGGGTGATCACATCTCTCCGCAATCGATCGTTGATTGAATCCGCCAAAGGGCAGCACTGGCTTCATCCAGTGATTCGGGCTGAGGCGATCGCCCGTCTGCGCCAGTTGTCCAAGGTTGATCACAACCCGCCCAGCGAATGGGTCCAAACCCACCAACGGGCTGCGGCTTTCTGGACTGAATCCATCCAGCAAATTAATGGCTTTACCGATGCGATCGCCGCATGGGAAGCCCATTACCACTATCTGGAAATTCAGGATTTTGAGGCCACCAGTCAGGTAATTCTCCGCAGCCGTCATAACCAGTGGGGCCAATTTCTACCCTTGGGTAGCACCCTCTACCGCATGGGCTTACTCCAACCCGTTCTCGCCACCATCGATCGCATCTGGCCCCATGTCCAATCACCCCGTAACAGGGGCGAACTCCACAACATTTGGGGGGATTTACTCTGGATTACCGGACACGTACAGCGGGCGATCGCCTGTCAACAAAAAGGCATGGCGATCGCCCAATCCGTCCTCCAAACCCTACCTTGCCAGTGGTCCTTCCCCTCCCCCAAGCCTGACTCGACCCCCCATGAATGTTACGCCTTTCGCATGATTGAAGTAGATTCGTTGCTGAGTATTGGCCTCTACTTGATCGACTGGGGGGACTTGGGGCAAGCGGGCGATCGCTTCCAACAAGTAATTCAGCTTGCAGACCACACCCCCCACCATGCCTGGGCCACCAAAGCGCGGGTATGCCTCGCCTGGGTCTACTCCATGCAGAACCGACCGACCGACGCGATTCGCCTCGCTGACCCCATCCACACCCAACTGACCCACCCACCCACCCCAGACAATACGGCTCGCTTTGCCTTCTTCGTGCAAATCTTGGCCCAAACCTATGCCAATGTGGGCCAAGCCACCACCGCCACCGCCCTCTATCACCAAGCCATTCACCATGCCGAAACCAGTCACTATACCCAGGTGAAAGCACGGGCCATGAATGGATTAGCCGTACTGGCACGACAGCAAGGCCAGTGGCCACAAGCGAGGGAATACCATCAAGAGGCGATCGCCCTCCTGGAAACCATCGGGGCCATTTGCGACCTCGCAGAAGCCCAGTTGCAATATGGTCTGACCCTGGCAACCCAGCCAGCCACACGCATTCAAGCCCAGATGGAGTGGGAAAAAGCGATCGCCCTGTTCACCACCATGGAAGCTCCCCAACAGATAGAGCGGGTCAACGCCATGGTGACAGCCTCCCGATCGGGTTCCACGGGGTAAAGTGAGCGATCGCCCCCCACTCATCCCCTTACGCACTCACCGCCTCCGCCCCTACAGCACCTTAGCGTAAGCCTGACTCAGCTTTTCTACGTAATGCTCCGCGCTGAACTTTTGGGCCTGTTGATACCCGGCATGAATTAACTTGAGCGGTAAAAACTCACTACTCATCAACTTTTCCATCGTCTTACGGATATCGTTGACATCATAGGGGTCCACATACAATGCCGCATCCCCACAGACTTCTGGCAAAGAAGAGACATTAGACGTGATCACGGGGCAACCGAAGCTCATGGCTTCTAAGGGGGGCAGGCCAAAGCCCTCGTAAAGCGAGGGAAAGACAAAACAAAAGGCTCCAGAATATAGATATCGCAAATCATTGCTCCGAAGATATTCCAGCAATCGCACCTTTTCCACGCCATCCGGGTGGGCTTTGGTGGGCTTGTTCAGCATCCCCACCTTCTTCAATTCATCTTCCCAAAGCCAGCCTTTTTTCCCCACAATCACTAAAGGCATATCCGTATCCAGCCCCGCATAGGCATCAATTAAACGACCCACATTCTTTTTCGGTTCAATGGCTCCCACAAACAAAATGTAGTTTTTCGGGGTGAGGTCATATTGGCGCAGATATTTGGCGATCGCCTCTTCCGTCCCCTCTTCCTCACTCAGGGGTTTGAGGGCGATCGGCTGATAGGTTACATCCACCCGATCGGGATCAATATCAAAAATGGACAAAATATCTTGTTTTGAGCTTTCGGAAACTGTAATGACCCGATCGGAATCTTCTAAACAGTTGCGAATCAGGCGATAATAAAACTTCTTGTCATCCAAGGTAGTATAAGGCAAACGCAGAGGGATGAGATCATGGATGGTTGTCAGCTTTTTAGCTCCCTTCACACTTAATGGCAATGGATAGGTCGCATGAAATAGCACCACATCTTGGGGCAGTTGGACTACAGATGGGCGTTTCAGCAGCTTAAATGTCCCATTTGCTTTGTCAAAACAGGTGGCCGCATTAAAAATGTCGATTTGGTCAATAAAACTGGAAACAGACCCAATAAAATTACTATTAACCGCCCCTTTGACCACCACATCGCTGGTCGTTACCTGATTTGCTTTGACGGGCACCCCAGCCGCAATTTTGCTAGCCCCCACCGCATTACTAGCCGTTTGTACCAGGGGATTACGGGTAATTCGGTTTTTATCCTGACCTTCGTGAATATCAAAGAACAAAATTTCACTCAGCAACGCATTGGGTAGGTTGGGCACATCTCGGCCAAATAACACGCTAATGTCGGCCCCTAGGGTTTGTAATGCTTTGATTAAACTAATGCCATAGGTCTTGACACCAGTGCCCTGGCTAAGTTGGAGGTTATAGCCATCAACTACAATGCGTTTACCGTCAAGCATGATAAAACTTTCCGAGAAGGTGAATGGGATCGTGTTGCAATGTATCAGAAATTTGGGGCGATCGCGCAATAATTTTTCCCGATTCGGGGATCTTCATCCCGGAGAAGACTGCATTAATTTGGCCCAAAGTGGGCAAGATAGAGACGGTTTATGCTATGTGTTCTAAAGAATGGTGCTGGCAAAGAGGCAGACTGCTATGGCAACAGTAATTGAAACGCAAAATCTCCGCAAGACCTACCGCACAGGATTCTGGATGAACCAGGTACTAGTCCCGCTCAAAAGCTGTTCGATTACAATTTTGAACGGGGAAACCTTTGGCCTGTTGGGGCCAAATGGGGCGGGGAAAACGACACTCCTGAAGACGCTGTTGGGAATCATTCGGCCCACGTCTGGCGAGGGTACGTTGCTGGGCAAACCACTGGGCGATCGCTCTGTCAAACATCAAGTGGGCTACCTGCCGGAAAATCCCTATTTTTACGATTTCCTCACTGGTTGGGAATTTCTGCAATACACCGCTGGCTTGTTTCAGTTGCCGAAATCGATCCAGCAAAAGCGCATCCCAGAATTGCTAGATCTCGTTGGATTAGCCCGTTCCGCTGCCCAGAAAAAGCAACTGCGGCAATACTCCAAAGGAATGCTACAACGGGTCGGCATGGCTCAAGCGTTAATTAATGATCCTGATGTGGTATTTTTGGATGAACCCATGTCCGGCTTGGACCCCCTCGGACGCTATCAGATGCGAGAAATTATCACTTCCCTTAAAGCGCAAGGAAAAACGATTTTTTTTAACAGCCATGTGTTGTCGGATGTGGAATTGATTTGCGATCGCATCGGTATTCTCGCCCAAGGGGAACTCATCTGTTGCGATACCCTGGATGCACTCCTCGGTACCGCTGATTTGTATCGGGTCAACGGACGGGATGGGGATATCACGGCCCTGCAAGCGTGGATTCCTGACCTAGAGGTGGAAAATCACCACTGGCACGGCCACCTCGACAAAGAACGCAATCCCCAAGACTTCCTCGCCGCTGTGGACAAGGTTGGGGGGACGCTCATCAGCCTGACCTTGGCCAAACCCAGCCTAGAGGAATTTTTTGTGCAACAACTGCGGCAACGGGGCATTGAAACGAGTCAGTGAGCTATCAACCTAATTTTTGTAATGGCTCGATCCAAGACGTTTGATCAACGGGCAGTGCTGGAAAAGGCGATGGCGGTCTTTTGGCAAAAGGGCTATGAGGCCACGTCCATGCAAGACCTCGTGGCCGCAATGGGGATTAACCGCCCCAGTCTCTATGCGACGTTTACCGATAAACACCAGCTTTTCCTCAGGGCGATCGCCCACTACCATCAAACCGTGGTCAAAACGGTCATCGATCGCCTAACCGTTCCCGATGCTGGCCGTAATGCCATTGAAGTCCACTTTCAGACCATTGTTGATCAAGTATCCAGTGATTCCCGCTGTCACGGTTGTTTGATGACTAACACAATTGCGGAATTTGGCGGCAAGGATGAGGCGATCGCTCTGCTAACTAAAGCCAATCTCCAGCACCTTGAAGATGCCTTTTTCACGGCGTTGTTCCGTGCCCAAGCACGGGCTGAAATCAGGCCAGAAAAGGATATTCGCGCCCTCGCTCGCTATTTCACCACGGACACACAGGGCTTGCGCGTTACTAGCAAACTGAATCCCGATCCAGCAGCCCTACAAGATGTGGTTTCGGTAATTTTGGCGGCATTGGATTAGCGATCGCTTCTGCTTGAATTCTATCTAATAGGAGCAAGAACCTAAACACATTACTAATCCACCTCATCATGGGTGCCAAGGGTCACTAGAAAAATTGCAGACTGACCTTTTCTAAAGTAAATTAACTAACCGCATATAACTAACCGCATACTCTGTGTACTTTCCTAGTTCGGGCGCATGAAAACTAATCACAATATCAGTTTTTGAGTTAAAAATGTAAATTCGTTAATTAACGTATCTTTAGTTTGAGCGTTCCAAAGGGCGTGGTGCATTTGGATATCCAGCAACACGCCAATTTTGTTGCCTATCGCATCAGTGACGAAATGAACTCCAGGTAAGATATCCTGTTGGCTTTGACGATAGCGATGGGCGTACTTGTTTCGGCTTCCTTGGGTGAAGTCATATTCATCCAACAGGGTGTCCTCTGAATCCGTGAATGACTCAGATTCTTGGGGGGCGATCGCCTCTATCTCAGTGTTCAATGCCTTGTTCATACATTCTC
>JAYKIC010000209.1:0-3687 GCA_035284985.1 Leptolyngbyaceae cyanobacterium | reverse complement strand
ACAACTGGCCTACTTACAACAACTGGGGTGTCAGTTGGGTCAGGGATATTTATTTGCCCGTCCCCTTGATGCGGAAAGTGCGCTCAAGTTTGTGGGCGATCGCTCCCGTGGAATTGGGGGCGCGATCGCCTAAATTGCATCATTCGATATCCCCATCCGCTTCCTAAAGACACTACACTATAGAACGTCCTACCTTACAATCAGCCCTAGGGCAGTCAAGGATGGTTATAGAGGGGAATCAAACCACATGAGTGATGAGTTTCGAGCCTTACTCCGCAAAGTTGGCAGCGGCACCCATACCAGCAAGGCGTTAACCCGCGAAGAGGCCGCTAGAGCCGCTGACTTGATGTTGACCCAAGCCGCCACTCCGGCCCAAATCGGAGCCTTTATGATTGCCCATCGCATTAAGCGCCCAACCGGGGACGAATTGACTGGATTCTTAGATACCTATGAGGCGCTAGGGCCAAAGCTCCAGCCTATTTCAACCAACCGTATCCCTCTGTTGTTGAATTCTCCCTATGATGGGCGATCGCGCACCGCCCCCATCCGTCCCCTCACCACACTGATCCTGGCGGCGGCAGGCTGTCCGGTGATTTCCCACGGGGGCGATCGCACCCCCACTAAATATGGCATTCCCCTTTCCCAAATTTGGCGAGATTTGGGCTGTGATTGGTCCCCCCTCTCCCTGACCCAAGTCCAACAGGTGTTTGAGCAAACCCACATCGCCTTTGTGTACACCCCGACCCTCTTTCCCCTAGCCCATGGCTTAGTGACTTACCGGGAACAAATTGGCAAACGCCCTCCTTTAGCCACCATTGAACTGATTTGGTATCCCTACGCCGGGGATGCGGTGATTGCCGCTGGGTTTGTCCATCCCCCCACGGAACAAACGGCCCAGTATGCCCTAACCTGCCACCGAACCCATCGATTCATCATGGTAAAGGGCATGGAAGGGAGTTGTGATTTGCCCCGCGATCGCACCTGCATTATGGGACTGGGACCGGGCCAATCGGATGCCAGTGGTCTACCCACGGTGGAGCGATTTTTCCTCCGTCCCAAGGATTATGGCTATAACCAGAGTGATGTGGCCCTAGGGGATGAAGCCACCTACATGGAGCAATTGCAGGCGGTGTTGGCTGGAGAGTTGAGCCAGGACTCAACGGCTCAACTGCGGCAGTCTGCCCTCTGGAACGGGGGGTTTTATCTCTGGCAAAGCGGCTGTTGTGAGGATATGCAGGCGGGTTTGGCCCTGGCGGACAGGCTCCTAGCGGATGGGATGGCGTTGGCTAAACTGAAGGAGTTGCAGGGGGCGATCGCTTCCCTGTAACCCAACGAGGCCGCACCCAAATCCCATACCTGAATGTAACTCACTGAATGTAACCAACTGAATGATCTAGCTTTAAATTTGAGACCGATTATGATCCCAGATGCATCTGAAGATGAAAAGCAGTTAGCCGAGATCGCCCAAACGGTCTCTTTTGTCGAGCCTGAAGCCTATACAACTCTCTCTGCCACCCAACAGCGACAACGGTTACGGGAGTTGGCCACTGTTTTTTTTCGGCTAGGGGCGATCGCCTTTGGTGGCCCCGCCGCCCACGTAGCCATGATGGATGATGAGGTCGTCAAACAGCGGCGGTGGATGACGCGGGAAACTCTCCTGGATTTGATGGGGGTGACAAATCTCTTGCCCGGTCCCAACTCCACCGAGTTAGCGATTCACATTGGCTATGAACGGGCCGGATGGGCGGGTTTGTTTGTGGCGGGGGGCTGCTTTATCTTGCCTGCCATGACCCTGGTGTGGATTTTGGCAGTATTCTACGCCCGTTACCAAACCGTGCCCCAAGCCCAATGGCTGTTGTATGGGGTGAAGCCTGTGATTATTGCCATTGTGCTACAAGCCCTGTGGAAGTTGGGCAAAAAAGCGGCCAAGGATACGCCGACAACGGTGGCTGGGGTGGGGGCGATCGCCCTCTATTTTTTGGGTCTCAACGAGATCTTACTCCTGTTGCTGGTTGGCGTAGCCGTGATGTTGGTTAAAAATGGGCTACGGGGTAAAATCCCACCCCCTGTGGCCCTGTGGCCCTTGCCCGGATTATTGGCCCAGGCCACCGATGCCACCGTGGTGTCCACTTCCATGGGCTGGTTCGGCGTGTTTGGCTTTTTTCTCAAAATTGGCAGTGTGTTGTATGGTAGTGGTTACGTTCTCCTCGCGTTTCTTCAGCGGGATTTGGTGGAACGCTTGGGTGTGCTAACTTCCCAACAATTGCTGGATGCGATCGCCATCGGCCAACTCACCCCCGGTCCCGTGTTCACCACCGCCACCTTTATTGGCTATTTGCTATCCGGTCATGCTGGGGCGATCGCCGCCACCGTTGGGATTTTTCTCCCCGCTTTTTTGCTGGTGGGTTTGGTGAATCCCTGGGTACCGAAGTTGAGGCGATCGCCCTGGGCCAGCGGCTTTCTCGATGGGGTCAACGCAGCCTCCTTGGGCTTGATGGTGGGCGTGACGGTGATTTTGGCGCGGGAAGCCCTGGTAGACTGGATCACCATCGTCATGGCCATCATCAGTGTTGGGGTCGTGTTCCGGTTCAAGCTCAACTCTGCCTGGTTGGTGTTAGCCGGAGCCGCCATCGGGCTAGGGTTGCATCTCAGTGGTTGGCTCTAGAGCCACCTCGTCTTTAGCCCAGCAGGGAACGGAGCCAGAAAAATTGCCCAGAAATATTTATGTATTTTGAGCGAACGGCTGATTAAGATAGGAGCAGGTATCAAGGGGGATGGGGCTTTGGAAGATTTTCTCGCAAACCAGCCAAGTTATAACCTTTGGCTCTTTGGCGGCTTGATGGGGCTGGCCTTTGGCATGGTGATTGGCGAACCGGGCATTGCCGCCATCGGTCTAGCCGCCATTATTACGGCGATCGCCGCCATTACCATCTCCCAATTGGCCATTCAGCTCACCATTTGGGTGGTGCTATCCCTGGCCTTGGCAATTGTGATGCGCGGCATGGTTCCCAAGGAGTCCAGTGACCTGAGACCCGCCACCGAGGCGGAAGTCGTAATCGATATTCCCCCCGGCTATGCCGGGGAAGTCGCCTACGAAGGTTCCCTATGGAAAGCGCGGTGTCAAGTGTCCGACATTGCCATCCCCACCGGGGAGCAGGTCCATGTCGTGGGGCGCAGGGGTAATACCCTGATTGTCATTCCCACCCGGTTTTTGGATAGTGTTCAATAATGCAATCGTGACCCGTGAATCCTGACCCGTGAATCGTGATATACCACCCTAATCGGACGACATGCCATGGCCATACCAATTTTGATTGTTGTTTTACTGCTTGTGGGCTGCATAGCGGGGTCCATTCGGATTATTACCCAGGGCTATGAAGCGATCGTGGAACGATTGGGACGCTATCATCGCAAGCTGACCCCTGGCATTAACTTTGTTGTTCCGATTCTCGACCAAATTGTGTGGATGGAAACCACCCGTGAGAAGCTGCTGGATTTTCCGGCCCAACAGGCGATTACCTCCGACAACGTGAACTTGGAAATTGATGCCATTGTCTACTGGCGGGTCTTAGAACTCCAGCAAATGTACTACACGATTGAAAATGTGGAGGATGCCCTGGAATCAATCGCCATGACCACTCTCCGGTCCCAAGTCGGGACCATGCCCCTGCAAGAGCTATATTCCTC
>JAYKIC010000208.1:0-15775 GCA_035284985.1 Leptolyngbyaceae cyanobacterium | reverse complement strand
GATCGCGCCCCCAATTCCACGGGAGCGATCGCCCACAAACTTGAGCGCACTTTCCGCATCAAGGGGACGGGCAAATAAATATCCCTGACCCAACTGACACCCCAGTTGTTGTAAGTAGGCCAGTTGTTCACGGGTTTCAATCCCCTCCGCCACCACCACCAGGTCAAGCTGATGACCTAAGGTCACAATGGCCTGCAAAATCTGATTTTTGTTGGCATTGGGATCGATTTGACCCACAAAGGATTTGTCAATTTTCAAGTGGTTGATGGGGAACTGATGGAGATAACTCAAGGACGAGTAGCCCGTACCAAAGTCATCCAGGCAAATCTGAATGTGGCGCGATCGCAGGGCTTGCACCAATGCCACCGCCGTTTCGGAGCCGCAGTCCATCAGCGCACTTTCGGTAATTTCTAGCTTGAGGCCAGCCGGGTTGGCCTGGGTTTCCGCCAAAACCCGATCAATATCCTCCAGCAACGTGGCACTGGCGAACTGCCGCACCGACAGGTTGACACTCACCGTCAAATCCCCATAGCCCCGTCGATGCAACTCGCACAGTTGTTGACAGGCTTGATGGAGAATCTTCAGACCCACGGGCACAATCAACCCTGTGGTTTCCATGGAGGGGATAAACACCGCTGGTGAAATCAAGCCCCGGTCAGGTTGTTGCCAACGCACTAGAGCCTCAAAGCCTACCGTTTGCTGAGTTTTCAGGTCCACAATCGGTTGGTAATAGGCCACAAATTCATCCTGTTCCAACGCCCGATGGAGTGAACTTTCCAGGGCTAAACGGCTCCGTAAAGAGCGCTGCATATCCGGGCTAAAGATGCAGTAATTAGACTTATGCCCACCCTGGGCTTTAGCTTGATACATGGCTGTATCGGCATTTTGCAGCAAGGCTTCTGGGGTAAATTCGGTATTTTGGGCTAAGGTAATCCCTAGGCAAACGGACAGAAAAATTTCACAATCATCAACGACGAAAGGCTGGGTAAAACTGGCGAGAATGAGATGAACACGCCCTTCAACCGCGCTGTGATCGATGTTAGGAAATAAAAAGCAAAACTCATCACTGCCCAAACGCACGAGGAGATCGTCAGCCCCAAGATGTTGTTTGAGTCGCTCGGCGATCGCCACCAATAGGCGATCGCCCACCCCATGACCAAAAGACGCATTCACCAGTCTGAATTGATTACAACCCAGGGTCAATAAGGCCAACGAAGGTGAATCATCTTGCAACAACTGCGTCAGTTCTTGCAGCAAAAAGTTACGGTTAGGGAGTTGGGTCAGGGTATCTTCAAAGACCATTTGGCGCAGTTCCGCTGTGCGCTGCTTCACCGTTGCATCCAACTTAACATTGAACACTTCCAGCTCTTGTTTTTGTTGGCGAATATGGAGATACTGCTGACGAATCCGCAACATTGACTGCACCCGTGCCACTAGCTCTAGGCGGTGAATGGGTTTCCCGACAAAATCATCGGCCCCTGCGGCCAAACATTGGGCGAGGTCATGCTTACTGGTCAGGGCTGTCACCATGATAATGGGTACCGTTTGCCAATCCGGCATCGCTTTTAGCTGGCGACAAACCGACAACCCATCAATCCCCGGCATCATCACATCTAACAGAATCAGATCGGGGTTGAAGAGATCGAGGGCGGCGATCGCCTCTTCGCCATTGGGGGCATAATTTAACAGATAGTCTGCGGTTAAAGCATTTTGGCCCAGAATCCCCTCAATAATGTCGAAGTTGGTGGCCTCGTCGTCCACTACCAGAATGGATAAATTTTCCATTGTTTCAATCAAGGCAAATCAATAATCTCATAAAAATTTGACTTTTTTATGTTTATAGCTGTAGACACTTCAGTTAAGGCCAAAACGTCCTCATTCATGGGGCTGTCGCTATAACATCTAGAATCGTGGCCCCGGAAAACCTTAAGCCCAGATATAGTGAACCCCATTTTGCAGTGGCAATCAACAAAAATCTTGTTTCTTCATGACTATAGGGATGCCATCCGTAAGGTATTCCCTAAAAATCTTACTCGATTACCCAAGGGTTTGCCACTTGCTCGGCCAAGGGTAAATTAATTTTCACCGTTGTGCCCTGTTGATAGACGCTAGAAATGACAAACTTCCCCCCATACAGGGCCACGACCTTTTGGGCGATTCTCAAGCCCAGCCCAACCCCCTGTTGACCGTAAAGATGCCGTTCAAATTGGACAAATGCGCCCGTCCGCGTCACCTGGTCCTGGGTCATGCCTCGGCCATGATCTCGAATTTCTAACTGAAAGGTTTGATTCAACCGTTGCCCTACGAGGGTAACGGCGCTATGGGGGGCAGAAAATTTAAAGGCGTTGTCTAACAGTTCATCCAACAACCATTCCAAATGTTTGGAGGTGATACCCAACCGTTCATCGGCCAAATCCAGTACGAGGTCTTCCGATCGCTCGTAGGTCTCCGCTTTGGCTTTGGCGATCGCTGGCATAAACGAGGTAATGGTACAGGGATGGGTCGGTTCCGCCGTCGTGGTTTGGTGCTTATTGGTTTCCAATTCCAGGTACAAATAAGTGAGAAACCGTTGGGTCAGTCGTTCTAATCGACGGGCGGACTGGGTGCCAATGTCAATAATCTCCTGCATCTCCTCTGTGTCGAGTTCGTCCACATGATCAGACAGCAACAGAAAACTAGAAAGAATACCGTTTAATGGTGTATTGAGTTCATGGGAAAAACTGGAGGCTAAATTGCCCCGCAGTTCTGTCAAACTATTTTCGAGCAACTCAATGGTATTTTGTTGCAATTTTGCGGATAGCTGAAGCCGATCATGCTGCTGCTTAATCCGAATCATGGACTGGACCCGTGCCCGTAGCTCGATGGCACTGATGGGTTTACTGATAAAGTCATCGGCCCCAGCCCGTAGACAGCGAGCCAAATCCTCTTTCGCCGTGAGGGCTGTAACCATAATGACGGGGATGGCCTGCCACTCTGGAATAGATTTGATATGGCGACAGACAGCGATGCCATCCATCTCTGGCATCATCACATCCAGCAAAATAATATCGGGGTTGAAAAACTGACCGAGGGAATCAATGGCATCCCGACCGTTGGGGGCATAGTCTAAGTCATACCCTTGCCCCATTAACATGCCTTCGATGGTGTCAAAGTTGTTGGGTTCATCATCGACGACCAGAATCGAAATACCGCTATTCATATATTCCCGTACTGCTATAAATCAATCAACATCTGCTGTTTTAACACAATTCGTCTAAACGATTACATCCAAGCTAAAGGTTTTTAGTAGAGGGAATTACTCCCTTTGCACTGAAAGAATACATGGAGGGGGTGCGTTGTCACGCCCCCTACACTCGCTTGAGTCAAGTTAGGGTCAAGACTTGTTGAATCGTCGTCACCAGTTGCCGGAGCTTCACGGGTTTGCTGAGATAGGCCGTGGCCCCAGCGGTCATACATTTCTCTTGGTCCCCTGCCATGGCTAAGGCCGTGAGGGCAATAATCGGCATATCCACCAGTTGCAACTGGGTGCGAATGCGTTGAATCGCTTCTAAGCCATCCATGTCCGGCATCTGGATATCCATGAGGATTAAGTCAGGTTGGTGGGTTTGGGTTTGGGCGATCGCCTCCGCCCCATTATGGGCCAGAATCACCTCATAGCCCTTCGTGGTCAAATAACCCGACATCGTTTTGATATTAGCCAGATTATCTTCCACCAACAAAATACGATAAGCGATCCCATCGGGAGAGGGCATGGCCCCTTGTCCCGGAGTTGGGTCCGCAGGGGGATAGGGCAGGGGTGTAGGCGCGTATTCACAGGGCAACACAAACCAAAACTGGCTCCCCTGCCCTTCTTGGCTGCTTAATCCCACCGTGCCACCATGCAACTCAACAATCCGTTTGACCAACGATAGACCCAACCCTGTTCCCGCATATTTACGATTGAGGGCACTGTCTACCTGGATAAAGGGCTGAAATAGCTTAGCCATATCCTGCTGGCTAATGCCAATGCCCGTGTCAATCACCGCAAACTTGAGCCAATATAGGGTGCCTGAACCTTGGGTTGGGTTGCTCGCACCAGGGCGCTGCACCGTAGCGGGAAGGGTTTCAGATTGAGGTTCAACCATAACCTGAAGCGTAACGGAACCCTGATCTGGCGTAAACTTAACCGCATTGGTTAACAGGTTAATTAATGCCTGCCGAATGCGACGCTCATCCATGGTGACATCAGGCAACTGGGACGCAATTTGCACCTGCACCTGAATTTGTTTTTTGTACGCCTGTTGTTTGATAAACACCACACTGGATTCGCACAGTTCCTTAATGTTGGTGAGTTGGTATTCTAGATCGATCTGGCCTGATTCGACCTTAGCCAAATCAAGGATGTCGTTAATTAAGGGTAGCAGATGGGTGCCACTTTGAAACACGGTTTCTAGCGCTTCCTGTTGACGGTAGTTGACAGGGCCGTAGGCTTCTTCCTGGAGGCTTTCGGTCATGCCCAGGATGGCGTTGAGGGGGGTCCGTAGTTCGTGGCTCATGTTGGCTAAAAATTCATCCTTGAGCCGGGTGGCGCGGGCCAGTTCTTGGTTTTTCTGTTGCAGTTGGGTTTCATAGCGCTTGCGAGCGGTAATGTCTTCCACAATGCCTTCAATGGCAATAATCTGCCCGTGGCTGTCCCGTGTGGGGTGTTGGCAGACGTGAATGGTGCGGCGATCGCCATCCGGGTGGATAAATTCCATCTCAAACTGCTGGGAATCCAGTGAATGTTGCAAAAGCTCTGCCACCTTTGCCTGGGCCAATTCTAAACTCTGGGGCAACCAGTCAATGGCCACTTGCCAAGCTTTATCCAGCACATCTTGCTTTTCTAGGCCAAACACCGACTTGATCCCAGCACTGACATAAGTAACAATACTAGTTGACTGTACGTAGCTGAAGATGACAAATTTGTCACCAATGTCTTCGACTAAGCGCTGGAACTTTTGTTGGCTTGCTTGTAAGGCAATCTCGGCAATTTGGCGATCGCTCACATCCGCATTGGTGCCAATCATCCGTTCCGCTTTCCCATTGCCATCACGTTGCACCATGGCACGGGCCTCAATCCAACGCACCTGCCCATCCGGTCGCACAATCCGAAACAAGGGATCAAATTCCCGTTCCCCCGCTAAAGCCGCTTGCAAAACCGCCATCGCCTGATCCCGGTCCTCAGGGTGCAGGCTGCGTTGCCACAACTCATAAGTTGCAGGAGCATTAGACCGACTTGCCCCGTACAGTTCATACATGCGGTCATCCCAGGTCATGCAGTCATCGGGGACCGACCAATCCCAAATCCCTAGCTGGGCAGAGCGGGCGGCCAATTGCAGCCGTTGATTCAAGTTACGCAAATCCGCATCCCGTTGTTCCAACTGAGCGGTACGATTTTTCACCCGATCCTCCAGTTCAGCATTTAACTGTTGGAGGGCACGTTGGGTTTGGTACAAATCGGTGACATCCTGGATAGCGCCCTTGGACAGGAGCGGGGTTCCGTCCTCCCCATACAAGGTTTCGCATTGCTCTTGGACATATTTAATCCGACCATCAGGCATCTGCAAACGGTGAACGATGCGGTAGGGGGTGCGATCCGCCAAGTGCTTTTGATAAGCGGTATCGATCATGTCTCGATCATCCGGATGGGTCACGGCCATCAACAAGTCATAGGATGGCGTGACCGCTTGGGGATCAAGTTCAAGCAGGCGAAAGACCTCCGCCGACCAAAACAAGGCTCCGGTTTGCAGATCTAGCTCCCAACTGCCCAAATGGGCGATGCGTTGGGTGGCTTGCAACCGCTCTTCCATCAGTTTTAGGGCTTGCTCGGCCTGTTTGCGATCGCTAATATCCGTCACCGTGCCCACATAGCCCAGAATATGGCCGCTATCGTCATATTCCGCCGTCGATTGACCGTACACCCAGGTAACATAGCCATCCGGACGTTGAAACCGATACTCTAACTCAAAGGGTCGCTGCTCCTGGGCCGATTGGTACCATTCCGTGCTAATACTGTCGCGGTCATCCGGGTGTAAGGCCCGTTGCCACCCCTGCCCTGCGGCCGCCTCCGGAGTCAGTCCAGCAATGTTGCACCAGCGCTCGTTAACGTAAATACAATTACCGTTAATATCCGTGCGAAAAATTCCCACCGGAGCCAAACTGGCCAAGGTCGCATACCGTTGTTCACTGACCCGTAATATATCTTCCGCCAAGGCTTGGGTGGCATACTGTTTGCGCCGTAGCTCAAGCTGACTCACGATCAAGTGGGCTAGCAATTCAAGCTGCTGAATTTGGGCTTGGGTCAAGGCGCGGGGGCGCTGATCCAGGACGCACAAGGTACCTAATACATACTGATCAGGGGCAACAAGGGGCACTCCCGCATAAAAGCGAATCTTGGGTTCAGATACAACCAGAGGATTATCAGCAAAGCGGGGATCTTTTTTCGTATCAGAAATTAATAAAGTTGATGACTGAGCCACCACATGACCACAGAGGGAAATATTGCGGGGGGTTTCGTTGGCCTCTAGGCCGACTTTGGCTTTGAACCATTGCCGCTGCTCATCTACAAAGGAAATCAGGGCAATGGGAGTGCCACAAATCTGAGCTGCAATTTTCACATAGTCGTCATAGTCCTGTTCTGGCAAGGTGTCTAGAATCTGATACCGTTGGAGGGCATTGAGGCGATCCGGTTCATTGACAGGTTGGGCGGGAATTTGCATGGTGATGTCCTCTCTCAAGTGGGCCTCTAGTGCCTGAAGCACGGGGAGATAAACGGATAGATGGGGTAGGGGTCAAATCTGCTGGGCCAAGGTTTGCTGAATCATAGTAACCAGTTGACGCATTCGGATCGGTTTGCTGAGATAATTGTTGGCTCCGGCAGCTAAACAGCGTTCCCGATCCACCTCCATGGCGAGGGCGGTCAAGGCAATAATAGGAGTATGGGCGATCGCCTCATCCGCCCGAATTTGCTGAATCGCCTCCAAGCCGTTCATACCGGGCATTTGTACATCCATCAAGATCAAGTCCGGCTTTTCCGCTTGGGCCAGGGCGATCGCCGCCGCGCCATTGTGGGCCACCATCACCTCATAGCCCTTCACCGTTAAATAGCCCACTGTGGTGCGAATGTTGGCCTGATTATCTTCTACTAGGAGAATACGACATGGGGCACCATCCGTCTGAGCGGTCGATCCCGTGGGACTGGAAAAATCGTTAACCGTATCCTGATCGAACCCCGTGGATACGGATTCAGGCGAAGATGGGGCGATCACCTGCAATGCCCCAGCCCGACAGGGCAACGTAAACCAAAACTCACTGCCCTTGCCGATCTCACTCTGCACCCCCACCTCCCCACCATGGAGATTCACTAACCGCTTCACCAAGGACAAACCCAACCCGGTCCCCTCATACTGACGATTGAGGGTACTATCCACCTGCATAAAGGGTTGAAATAAACAGGAGATATCATCAGGGCCAATGCCAATGCCAGTATCCACCACCGCAAACCGGAACCAGGCCCCGACTGCCGCAGCATCTGGCATAGCGTCTGCCGCTGATCCCGCTACTGATCCCGCTACTGATCCCGCCGCTGATCCCGCCGCTGGCGATCGCCCACTGGCAGCGGGTCCACTAGGGAATAATTCAGGATTGAAGTCAGGGCGGACAAGGGTGACGCTGAGGAGGACTGATCCGTGTTCCGGGGTAAATTTGATCGCATTACTGAGGAGATTAATCAGCACCTGGCGAATCCGGCGCTCATCCGCCATCAGTTCCGGTAACTGGGATGAGAGTAAGAGCTTGGGTTGAATCCCTTTGCGGTAGGCTTGTTGCTTGATAAACAACAGACTGGATTCACAGAGTTCGCGAATGCTGGCGGGACGATATTCCAAATCGACTTGTCCCGCTTCAATCTTGGATAAGTCGAGAATATCGTTAATCAACGACAACAGATGGGAACCGCTTTGGAACACCGTACTTAAGGCTTCCCGTTGGCGATCGTTGATGGGGCCATAGGCGGATTCCTGCAAGGATTCGGTCATGCCCAAAATGGCATTGAGGGGAGTTCGCAATTCGTGGCTCATGTTGGCTAGAAACTCGTCTTTGAGTCGCGTAGCCCTTGCCAATTCTTGGTTCGTGATGGCGAGTTGCTGGTTGCGTTCGGTCAATTCCTGTTGGGCTTGCTGCCGTTCGCTCAGTTCCTGTTGCAGTTGGCTAAACAGGTTGGTTTGCTGGATGGCGATCGCCACCTTATCGGCAATTTGTTGCAGCAAATGGACTTCTTGGTTCAGCCAGTCTCGCGGTCGCTCACACTGGTGGGCAATCAGTACCCCCCACAGCACTTGGTCATAGATAATGGGCACCATCAGTTCGGCCCGGACTTGAATTTGGGAGAGGAAACCCACAACGCAGGGTAGCATCAAATGGCGTTGGGTGAGGCGATCGCGCAGGGCAAAGGGCAGGCCAACCCGCTGCCCCTCATCGTTGTTCATCGTGAACATTTCCGCTGGAAACACCGTATCCATCAGGGATACCCAAGGGGGAGTCACCACTTCGGCCAGGGTCGTCCCTAACCCATCGGCATACACCCGGTAGACTAAGGTCCGATCGGCCTGCAAAATCTGTTGGGTTTCCTGGACCACACGGGTCAATATGTGATTTAAATCCAGTGAGGCCAGAATACTTTGGGTCAGGTTGGACAACAAATGTTCTTGATTGGCCTGATGGCGCAATTGGAATTCCGCCCGCTTAATGCTGGTGACATCAAAGGTAACACCGAGCATTCCCGTTGGTTTGCTCAGGCGATCGCGCACCACCGAGCCATAGGTTTTGAGATAGGCGATCGCCCCACTCGGATGCACCGAACGATAAATGGCCTCATAGGGACAGGACCGTCCACATTGGTTTTCGTAGTTAAAATCCCCCGCGAGCGATCGCTGCATCAAATGTTCTAGCGGCTCTATATCATCGGGATGCACCGTACTCAAAAACGCCTCATAGGTGAGCGGTCCCTGCAAAATACCATGGAGCACAAATAATCGTTCATCCCACACCATTTCGTTGGTGGCAAGCTGCCATTCCCAATAGCCCAAATCTCCCGATCTCAAGGCAACGGTATGGCGTTGGGCCAGCTTTTCCAACTCAGCCGTGCGTTCAGCCACCCGTTGTTCCAACTGATCATTGAGCTGTTCTAATTGGCTGAGAGTTTGTTGACGTTCTATCTCCGCTGCCGCCCGCACCGCAAACAATTCCAACAAAGTGATGGCCCAAGACACATCCCCTAAGGGGCGATCGTGGAAAAGGCATAGACAACCAATCGACTCATTCGCCGTATCGCGGAGACTGATGCCTAGGTAGCTCTCAATGCCTAGAGTTTGAAATAGGGGATTGTCTGGATAATACTCCTGCAAGGATTCTGGGTAATAGAAATAGCCGTTTTGTGCCGCTTCTGCACAGCAGGGTATCATTTCATGGGGCCAGAATTGTTCTGACTGGATTACCCCATCGTTACAAAAAGCAAGCAACTCTAATCCATCTGGGCTGGTTTTAGAAACTGATACGTAGCGGACATTTAACGCCAAGGCAATGTGCTGCACTAGCTTTGAGAAAAAGTCTTTGCCTGTAACCGCTGCTGTCCCCTCGACGACCTGCTTGAGAGCGGATTCTGCTTGCTTGCGATCGGTAATATCCCGAATGACCACTAATACTTCATCATCGTGGCCTAAGGGGGTGACTCGGACTTCTTCGTAGGTCAATACACCATTTTTTTCTAGCGCTTGCTCGTAAACTTGCAATTGCCGAGTCGCAAGGGTTTGCTCAATCACCATCAGTTGCCGCTCAACCAGTTCCGCTGGCAATACTTCAGAAATATGATATTGAATCGGCAAAAAGGTGCCGCTGTCGGGGGCATTGGAGGTAATCACACTGAGACAGGTGCCATCTCGCCGCAGCCGCAGCAACAGATCTGGCAGGGCTTCCACAATAGCTCGATTGCGGGATTCAGCTACTTTGCGGGCTTGGAGTTCAGCTTGGAGTTGGTGGTTGGTGGTGGATTGTTGGATGGCGATCGCCAACTGCACCCCTAAGGCTTGGAACAACTCAATTTCATCGAGTTGCCACGTTCGGGGTTCCTGGGTTTCGATCACCGATAATAATCCCCACAACTGATCGCCACACAACAACGGCACCAATACTTTGGCCCGAATCTGGAGCCGAATCAGTAAGTCCCGATGACAGTCTGCCATAGCAGTGGTGTAGATATCGTTGATTACCCGCACATGACCCTGGCGATAAACTTCAGCAATCCGTTCTTCGTAGCAGGGATCGCCAACCCGTTCCCCCAACAAACGATGGGAAAGGTCAGTGGATTCCGCCACCACAAGGATTTGCCAGTTAGGTTCAATTTGCCAAACTGTGACGCGATCGCACCCCATCACTTGGCGAACTTGATCAACGGTTTGATTCAAAATAGCTTGTAAACTTAAGGAAGACTGGATTTGAGTAGCCGTTTCCAGCAATACTTTAGCCCGCTCACCCTGGTTACGGATAACATCAGCACTACCTTGAACTTCCTGCTCCAAGGCTTTGGTTCGACGTTTCAGCAGCGCAATCTTCTCCGATTCCAACTGCATCACCCTGGTTTCTAAAAACTCCGTCAACTTGTAAATTTCTAGGGGATTTAAGGCACTCAACAGACTAGTTTGGGTCACAATGCCCTCTAATTCCCCCATTTTTCCCGTCACCACCAGCCGATGGATAGAATGACGCTCCATTAACTGATGCACCGTCCAGAGCGAATCCTCTGCCTTCACGGAAAACACAGGGCTACTCATCACCGTTGCCGCATCGTAGTCGGTTAAGGATAGACCTAGGGCTTGAAACTGGACTAAATCCCCCTCAGTCACGATGCCCACTGGCCTGAGAATGCCCATGGTATTTGCATCCGAAGCAGGAGCAACCATCATCGATTCATTACCATGATCGGCCAAGGCTACCTTGTGAGATTCAGTAATGACGACCGAGCTAATGCCATGATCAAACATTTTTTGGGCAATTTGCTGGAGGGAGCAGTGCAGCGAGGCACAAACCACCTCTGCGGTCATAATTTCTGCTACCGCACGCAATCTCAACAAACTGGAGGGCTGGAGCAAATGGCGCAAGCTATCATGGGTCACCATTCCGATCAACTGTTTTTGCTCATCAAGGATGGGTAAATGTCTAATCCGATGCTTTTGCATCAGGGTAAGAGCAGATAGTAAGTCCGTGAAACTGGTTTCGGGAATCGTGATCACAGGACTCGTCATCACATCCCCGACTGTCAAATTGTGGAGGATTTGATTTTGGGCTGTCAGGCGAATTAAATCCCGTGCCGAGAGGATGCCAACTACTGCCGACGGGTCCACTGCCGTCCGGTCTACCACAATGACACAAGTAGCCCGTGCTTGTTGATAAAGAGCCTGTTGCTGACTGTGCAGGGGATCACCCTGTTCACAGGAGACATGGCAGCGACTCATTTGGGCGATCGCCTCGATCACCTTTGTATCAGGGAAAACCACTAACGGATCACGGATAATCGCAGCTTGGATGTTGTTAGTGAGCATGACGGTGTGGGATGAAGATACAGGCTTTTGATGCTGGCCTGTAACAACAACATTAAGCCTTGAGATGGTGACTAAAGCTGGAAATAACCACGATAAAATCGCAATATTTCTCTTACTATAACCCTACAAGTTTAGCTTAGTCAGCGGTATCCGTTAATTCACCCATGGGGCGATCGCCCTAGACAAGGGAGGCCATGCCAGCGATCGCCGCATCAGTCAAGATTATGGCGAGGTGCTTCACCCCAGCACCCGCCGCCATAACCTCAAAATCCCTAGTGAGATGTTGATTCCACGGGTGAGCGGTGAGCAACATTCAATTCACTCGGCGCAAGGGTTGCCAGTTGGGCAGTAATCTCATCCCGGACAATTTGGCGGTAGTCCATAAAGTGTTCCAAATGGGCACAATTGACCAAATAGTGCTGGAAGACCTTGGGGTTATGGCGCATAATGGACACCAACTGCTGCCAAAACTGCCAGCGGGTGTCGCGTTTAATCCCCTGTCGCCAGCAAATTGTAAACAGGGCACGAAATTCAACCAGCGCAGGCATAATGAATTTCTTGCGGTGGGGTTTGGGCCGCATATTGAGAAAGTGACGATACACCCTTGCGAGGTAATGGGAGGGTTCATACAAGGCCCAAAAACAGCGGACATACTCTTGGGCAATTTCCTCAATCGGGCGAGTGGGTTCAAAGTTAATGAGCGTGGTTTGGTGAATGTTGGCTTCTTCGTCAGGATTCAGCAACCGTTCTTCCTTTTCTAACCGTTGCCAGAGGGCGGTGTTGGGTAGGGCTTGCAGCATACTGAATAGGGCTTGGGGAATGGCGGTGGCTTCAACGAAGTCGATGATGCGATCGCCCGCCCCCGGCTTCTCCCCATCAAAACCAATGATAAACCCAGCCATCACCCGTAACCCCGATTGATTAATGGTTTTAACCGATTCAACCAGGGATTTGCGGGTATTTTGGAACTTTTGGGTTAATTCCAAGCTGTCAGTATCAGGGGTTTCAATGCCCAAGAACACCGCACTAAAATTAGCCGCAATCATCAGATCCAACAATTCCTGATCCTGGGCCAAGTCCACAGAAGCCTCGGTGGAAAAACTAAAGGGATAGCCCCGCTCTTGCATCCAGGGAGCCAGTGCCCGCAACATCAGCTTGACATTGCGTTTGTTACCAATAAAGTTGTCATCCACCACAAAAATCGACCGCCGCCAACCCAAGTCGTATAGGGTTTGTAATTCTTTGAGCAATTGCTCTGGGGTTTTGGTACGGGGTTTGCGACCATACAACACAATAATGTCGCAAAACTCACACTGAAAGGGACACCCCCGCGAAAATTGCACCGACATATCGCTGTAGGCACTCAGATCGAGCAAATCAAAGCGAGGCACCGGAGTGGTCGTCACATCAGGTTTTTCACCATTGGCCCGGAAAATACCAGAGGTTTTTCCTTGTTCTAGGGCTTCCACGAAGAGAGGGAGGGTAATTTCTCCCTCATCCAAAATCAAAAAGTCAGCCCCTGCTTCCAATGCCATGTCGGGCACGGAGGTGACATAAGGGCCACCCACCGCCACCAACTTACCTCGGTGCTTAGCCGCCCGAATCAGGTCAATCATGTCCGGCTTTTGGACAATCATGCCAGAAATGATCACCAAGTCTGCCCAGGCCCAATCCGCTTCGGTTTCATAACGCACATTGCGATCAACCAGACGGAATTCCCATGTTTGGGGCAAGAGTGCCGCAACCGTGGTTAAGCTCAGGGGAGGGAGAGAAACTTTACGACCAATTAACTCTAAGGCTTTATCAAAAGACCAAAAGGATTTGGGAAATAGAGGATAGAGCAGTAACGCTTTCATAACATGCCCAGTAAAACAACAGGATGGGAAATCATCGCCAGATGGGATGCCTTACTGTGACGCATCCGGTACCCTAGAGTCAATCGGTATGTCGTCGCTCCATGGCTAAGTTGTTTCAATTGTGTGCATAGACGATCGGCCTCCGCTAGTCCCGTAGCACGTAGCCAACTCCCCGAACGGTTTGGATCAGGCGACTTTCGCCTTCAGCTTCCAGCTTGAGCCGCAGGTAGCGAATGTATACTTCAATAATGTTGGAATCTCCCATAAAATCATAGCCCCACACTTCTTCGAGGATGCGATCGCGGGTAATCACCTGTTTGGGATAAGTGATCAGGTATTCCAGCAAGTCAAATTCCTTAGCGGTCAGTTCAATGGCCCGTTTGCCGCGAAAGACTTCACGGGTTTGGCGATTCAAACTCAATTCGCCAAAATGCAACATTTCAGTTTCATCCTCCTGGGTGCGCCGCAGGTTGGCTCGAATCCGCGCCAGTAGTTCTTCAATGCTGAAGGGTTTGACCAAATAGTCATCGGCTCCGGCATCGAGTCCAGCAACGCGATCGCTCACTTCATCCTTCGCCGTTAACAAAATCACTGGCGTTTTCACCCCGGTCGATCGCAGTCGCCGACACACCTCTACCCCGGTCATCCCTGGCATCATCCAATCGAGAATGATCAAATCCGGGTCCGTATCCCGAATCGTCGTCAACCCAGTGAGGCCATCATGGGCTACGCTCACCTCGTACCCCTCCAGCTCCAGTTCCATGTTAATAAACCGGGCTAATTTTTCCTCGTCTTCCACGATTACGATATGTGTTTTCATAGTAGTTATTACTAGTCGTTGGTAATTTAACAGTAAAAATGCTGCCCTCGTTGGGCTTGGACCGAACGGTGACCGTCCCCCCCATCCCTTCCACTAAAACTTTGACGAGGGAAAGACCGAGGCCGCAGCCTCCCGTGGTGCGGGAACGGCTACTGTCAACCCGATAACATTGGTCAAAAATGCGAGCCTGGTGCTGAAGGGGAATGCCCATGCCGCGATCGCACACTTGAATAATGGCGCAGCCATCTCGCTGATCCAGTCGCACCGTCACCAATTGCGCTTCATCCGAATACTTGATGGCATTGTCCACCAATTGGGCTAATACCTGCCGGAGATGGTCGCCATCAGCCCACACTTCGATGGGCTGGGCATACTTGAGATCAATTTTAATGTCACGATAGCTGGAAATAATTGCCATCTGCACCACATCATCTACCAGGGGATTTACGGCCACCCGCGATCGGGTAAAAGGGGCAGAGCCAATCCCGGCCCGTTCCAAATCCAACAAATTTTGCAGCAAATGGATGGTATGGTCTGCTTCTTCCGCTGCTGTTTCCAAGGCTTCCCGCTGTGGCTCGGTCAAGGTGTTGCTCCGCCGTAGCAAACTTTGCAGATAGCCCGACACCAAGCTCAGGGGTGTGCGGAGTTCATGGGAAATATCCTGAACAAACTGCTGCTGGCGCTTTAACTCACTGGCTAAGCGGACCAAGACATTATCACAGGTAGAGGCCAACTGCTTCACCTCCGTTGGGGCATTTTCCAGTTGAAACTGGTAATGGGCCAATTCGCTCAAGGGCAGGTGAGCCGTCATCTGACTCATCTGGCGCAGGGGTTGGAGCGATCGCCGCACATAAAGGGCAATCACCACCAGCATCAATCCCATGATCAATCCATTCACCAGCACCAAGGTCCACATCAGTTGGCCAAAAGCCGCCAGAGCATCGGTAATATCCAACACCGCATATAAATCTCCTAACTCTTGGCCTCGAACCACCAGCGGACGGGCACACACCGCATAATGGCGATCGTTCACGACAGCAACGGTTGAGAAAGGGGGCGTTTGCAAATCCGATGTCAGGCTTTGGAAAATATCAGCAAAATACCATTCACTGTCAGAATGGACGAGGACTTCTCCTGCTGAATCGGCAACCACCAACAAAAGGCCGGGACGACTTCGCAACTCAACCACCCGTTCCATCGCGATATCCAAGGACATATCCCGATAAGAATAGGCTTCAATATCCTGCGGGACTTGAGTGACCAATTGCCGTGTCACCTGTTTATGACTGCCAATCAGGATTTGTTCCGTCCGCCAACTGACCCATCCTGACAGTAGTACCGTGCCTAAAATGGCGATTAATGTGGCTCCAACGGTCAAGCGAAACTGGAGCGATCCGGTTTCAACCTTGGACTGGAGCCACCGTTTGACTGAAGCCAATGTTGTTTGAAGTCGCATACTCAATCACGCCAAACCAATGGGGATAAAC
>JAYKIC010000207.1:0-5148 GCA_035284985.1 Leptolyngbyaceae cyanobacterium | reverse complement strand
GTCCAGCATGAATAATTCCGATCCGTTGCTGAATGTTACCGATGTATATGCTGGTTATGTGCCGGGTTTGGACATTTTGCAAGGTGTCAATTTTCAGGTGCAACCGGGGGAGTTGGTGGCGGTGATTGGTCCGAATGGGGCGGGCAAGTCTACGTTGGCTAAGACAATTTTTGGATTGTTAACGCCACATCGGGGGGAGGTTTGGTTTAAGGGGAGGGCGATCGCCCTGCTCAAACCGAATCAGATTGTGGGTTTGGGCATGGGTTACGTGCCCCAGATTGCCAATGTTTTTCCCTCCTTGACGGTGCAGGAAAATTTAGAAATGGGGGCGTTTACCCTGACCCAACCGCTGAAGCCCTTGAAACAGAAAATCTATGATTTGTTTCCGGTGTTGGCGGAACGGCGGCAGCAACGGGCCGGAACCTTGTCGGGGGGCGAGCGGCAAATGTTGGCCATGGGGCGAGCGCTGATGCTGGACCCGGATTTGTTGATTCTGGATGAACCGTCTGCGGCCCTGTCACCGTTGTTAGTGACCCAAACCTTGGAGCTAATTCGCCAGATTAACCAAGCGGGTACCGCCATTATGTTAGTGGAACAAAATGCCCGTAAGGCGCTGGCAATGGCGGATCGGGGGGTGGTGCTGGATGCGGGGCGCGATCGCTTTGAGGGACCGGGACCAGCGTTATTGGATCATCCTAAAGTGGGTGAATTGTACTTGGGGATGGGCTGAAGGGTCTTTTTCTTCGTTCTCTTTATTAGGGTCGTCCGAAAATTGGGGTGGAGTAC
Organism: Leptolyngbyaceae cyanobacterium; assembly: GCA_035284985.1. GTDB lineage: Bacteria > Cyanobacteriota > Cyanobacteriia > CAKZMO01 > CAKZMO01 > JAAHGY01. The sequence goes on along the minus strand of JAYKIC010000207.1, from coordinate 4,362 downwards.
CCGCTGACCCCAATTTTCGGACAGGTCTATTATGGTTGATTCTCATTTTCGAGTAGGGCTTGGAAGTGGCGATCGCCCCGAATGGCATCGAAATCTGCCTCTGTCCTCGCTTGTTCGATCATGCCCGTACCCAGTTGGATGGCCTGTTGCAGGTGATGAACCGCTGCCTCCACGTCTTTTTGAAGGGCGGCACAACAGGCTTGGGCATAATGGGCTTCAGCATCGTCTGGATTCAGTTGAATGGCTTTGAAACTGGCGGCATCTGCTTCGGCATAGCGTTGAAGTTTCCGCAGGGCGATGCTTTTGCAGACCCACGCCTTTTGAAAATCGGGTTTAAGTTGAAGGCTTTGCTCCAATCCGGTGAGGGCTTGGTCGTAATCCTTTAGGGCCAAAGCACTTTTGGCGCAGTTGTAATAGGCGAGGGAACTGTCGGGCTTGAGGGGAATGGCGGTGGTGTAGCTGGCGATCGCATCGGCATGACGGTCCAATTTTCGCAACACCCCGCCCTTGCCAAACCAGGCTTCAAAGGAGTCCGCCCGTATGCTAGTGGCCTGCTCGTAGGCCACTAGTGCCTCCTCATACTGTTGCAACACCAGCAGGGTAGCCGCTTTGCCTAACCAGGCATCGTACAAATCCGGTGCCATGGCGAGGGCTTTATCGTAGAGGGCGATCGCATCTTCATAGCGGCTTTCAAAAAAGCAGGCATAACCCTGCTTGGCATAGTCATTGGCGGAAAAGGTTAATTGGGGTACGGCGGATTTCAGCGCCTCTAAAAATGTGGTCAACATCCCCAATCGTGGTCGTGCCTCTGGGGAGATTGATCCCTGGAATGACCGGGGTAAGATTCCGGTTAATTCCTGAATCGTCTGATCCTTCACCATCTCAGCATCTACCACCATGCGCTGCATTTGCAAGGTCATTTGGGATTTGAGACTTTCAACCTCCTGTTCCGCAATGCTAATTTGTAGCTTTAACTCATCCAAGATGGTGCGGGAATCAGAGGTTAAATCCGTTAACTGGGTTAAGGCCGCTGCTTTGATGGTTTCAATTTCTTGAATCGAGGTGGATTGCTGAATTCTTAATTCCGGCAACACTTCTTGTTCCACCTGGGATCGCACTTCTGCCACTAATTCCGCCAGTACGCTACGTCGCAATAGCCAAATCCCCAACGCGGCCAGTAAGGGAATAATGGTGAGGGTGACTAACAAAATATTCAGCAAGGTTGTGGTGCGGCCAAAGGCCCGGTCTACCTCCAGTTCAATCCGATCCTGAAGTTCGGGACTGCGGCTGAGGCTGCGGTCAATCAACTGTTGCAGTCTCTTTTCTAAGCGCAATTGTTCCAGTTCTTGCCGTTCCTGTAAGAGCAGGGGCGAGACCGTAGGGGCAGGGGCAACGGTGGCATCGGAGGAGGCACTGGGTTGGGCCAATGCCCATGGCATCGGTAGGAGGTTGAGGCTCAGGCTCAAGGCTAGAATCAGGCCCAAACGCAGGATGGGAGTGGCGATCGCAGATACCCCTGGCCAACGCCAATGCTTGATCGGCACCAATTGAGTGTTGGTGCATTGGGCGTTGGCGACTCTGACGTTGCAGAACTTCATGATGAATGTCTCCACGACAGCTTATAGTTTAAGGCGATGGCGTGGGAGTCCGTCACCCCCCTGCTCAATTCTGCCCTGCCTTATTTTAAGGCTCTAGTTGTATCCCCCATCCTAGTGGCGCGATCCCGTTCCCAAACTAGACGATGTTTACCATGAGTATTGTAGTGTTTGGCAGCATCAATATGGATTTGGTGGTGCGATCGCCCCGTTTGCCTCAACCGGGAGAAACCATTATTGGCTATGATTTCATGACTATTCCCGGTGGAAAAGGGGCGAATCAGGCCGTTGCAGCCGCCAAACTAGGGGTTTCTACGCAAATGGTCGGTCGGGTGGGGGCGGATGACTTTGGGCAAACCTTGGTGGAAACCCTGAGGGGGTATGGGGTCGGGTGCGATCGCCTCACGGTTGATCCCCACAGTCCATCCGGTATTGCCCTGATTGAGGTGGATGCTGCTGGCAACAATCACATTATCGTGGTGCCAGGGGCCAATGGTCAGGTGGGGGCGGATGAGCTTGAGGCACTGACCGCCCTATTAGCGTCGGCCCAAATTCTATTGCTGCAATTGGAACTGCCTTTAGGTGCCGTGGTGACAGCGGCTGAATTAGCCCATCAGCACGGTGTGAGGGTGATCCTTGATCCGGCCCCAGTCCAATCTTTGCCCACCACTCTATATCCCTTAATCGACATTCTCACCCCCAATCGCACGGAAGCGGAACAGCTCACAGGCCGGACTATTGAGTGTGTGGAGGACGCGATCGCCACGGCCCAAATCCTGCACCAATGGGGGGTGAAGATTGCCATCGTTACCCTAGGAGAAGAGGGCGTGGTGGTGGTGAGCGATCGCCTAGTGCAACATTTCCCCGCCTTTACGGTTGAGGTAGTGGACACCGTGGCCGCAGGGGATGCCTTTAATGGGGGACTGGCCGGGGGCTTGCTGCAAAACCTCAGTTTGGAACAAGCGATTATTTGGGGAATGGCAACAGCGGCGCTAGCCGTGACCCAACCAGGGGCACAACCTGCTATACCAAACGCTCAAACTTTACTCACCTTTCTTTCTCAAAACTATAAAGACAAAATCAATTAGTCGTGTTTACATAGGGAATATATTCGGCGTGTTCCATAATTATACTGATGATGCTCGGTTGTAAAATTTGTTCAACTATTGTTGTGGCTGCTGCCCGACAGCCACTTCCTGAAACTATGTGGGTGTCTTTCATAAGTACAGCAGGGTAGTATGTAGGGTATTGCTTCCCAACTACCCAGCCCAACCTAGTAGTTGGTACCCTCAAAACATCACTCTAAACCATATTGACTAGTCACAAAACACGTACATCTTATGCTTAAAGTATTCCAGCCCAACCAATTCGTCACTGAGGTTAACGCTTTTGAAATCCGTGAATGGGTTCAGGAAAGTATTAATACAGGTGCTCGTCATCTTCTAATTGATTTCCAAGATGTAACGTTCATTAACAGTAGCGGATTGGGGGCACTTGCGATCGCCCTCAAAATGGTTCGTGATGCAGGTTGCCGCCTTGCGCTTTGCTCATTATCGGACCAGGCCCGTATGACGTTGGAAATTTCAGCGATGTATAAAGAGTTTGATATCTACGATTCTTCTGATGAATTCAAGCGTAATACCCTTGATGCTCAGGCCCAGAGTGTCTGAGGCGTGCCGCTTGAGAATTAAAACACTAGCTTATATTAAACTATCCAATGCGATTCACGGAGATTAGGCATACTTGCCTAACCCCCGTGAATCTTTAGTATTTTTCCCTATTGTAGGTGTTAGCGGCGCACCCGCCCTGTAAACCCAGACCCCTTAAACTGCTCTAAACGCAGGGGGAAGGGTTGCTCTACCGCCACTGAAATCCGAATGTCAAACTCACTGCTGCCAGGGGGGACTTCATCAATCCCTCCCAATCGGCCTCGATTTGCCATCAGTGAGTTGCCATTAGCATCGTAAATCCGCCCAAACACATCCGCATTAACAATTGATTTATTGGTTTCGTTGGTGGCGGTGCCATGAATCATCACACACTTGGCATCGCCCCCTCCCCAGGATGTTGTTAAGCCCTCGTATTTAGCGATATCAGGGCATTCTTCGTAGGATAGATTAGAAATTTTGAACGAGGGTAGCGCATGGGCCACAGGGGATACTATGAGTAAACTTCCCCACAGGCAGATGGCTAACAGCATGGCACGGACAGCCATGGAGATGGATGGAAGGCGGTAGGACAGGTGCGGCATGTTTAGGATTGCTGGGTTTGACGTTGACGGGTTTGACGTTGCTAATTCTGACTGTGATAGAAGTGCCGATATTCGGCTGAAGATTTCTAGTTTGGTGTGAGTATATGTTTTCAGCCTACCTTAAATTTATGCCAATATCAGAGTCTTGGGCTTCTGTGGGGAAGGGGCATAGTGGCTTAGGCTTTGAGCGATCGCTCCCCCAACATCTGACCCAGCGCCGCTCGCATCACCGCCACCGGAGCCTGGGTTCCCAGCCATAGTTCTAACGCCGCTGCCCCTTGCTGTACCAGCATTTCTTGGCCATCGATGGCGATCGCCCCCCGATTCCGGGCCTGGTGCAAAAACAGGGTGGGGCTGGGGGTGTAGATCAAATCATAGGCAATACAGTTAGGTGATACCTGCTGCCACTGCCCATCCGTCAGCGGTGAAGCCTCGATATGGGGATGCATTCCCACGGGGGTCGTGTTGACAATGAGGCTGGCGGTGGCCAATAGACGGGGCAATTGATCCCACCCA
>JAYKIC010000206.1:0-17238 GCA_035284985.1 Leptolyngbyaceae cyanobacterium | reverse complement strand
GGTGTGATGGCCAACAGACCCGTATGATCCCAGTTTGCCCGATTTCGCACCTTTACCTCCACCACAATCAGCATGGGATTGGGGGGTAAGGTCTGGGCCACGATATCCAGTTCCCCCCAACGACAGCGCCACCGCTGCGCTACAATTTGCCAACCTAGCTGCTGTAACCACTGGCTAATGAAATCCTCTCCCCACTGACCAATGGTTTGGCGTGGGGTACCCTGGCGAGGAGACGAACCGGATTTAGTCATACTTCCACCTCATCCACATAAAATCGGTAAAATAGATATTTGTCTTCAAAGGGATGTTCATCGGTGACGTGGTGCATATGTCCCCGTTCAATCAAAAGCTGGCCAAGGCGTAGTGCCGCATCACGGGTGGCTTTTTGATGTTCTGCTAGCCAAGTGACGGCATCGGTGCCCACAAAACAGTTTGGATAGACCTGAAGACCATAACGGCGATCGCCAATCTCTACGCCTCCCTCCCCCCGCATATCAGCCACTAATTGATGCATTTCGGCATCGGATAAATCCCCCTTTTGCCGTACTAATTGGGAACATCCCAGCAATTCTGAGAGTAATTCCGCTGTGAGGGGTGGTTTCTGGAAATCAGCTATTCCCGTGGTCTTGTCTGACCCACAGGGGGTCGCGATTGCCGACGCACCTACCGAGGCCACTGCTTCAGCTATAGTCTCAGATTGATGAGGCCAATGTAGGTGGATGTCCTGCTGGGGAAAGGGAATGTCAATGTTGTAATGCCGAAAGTTGGCATCCAGCAAATAATACAAATCGCTTTTAATCCGAAACTGTTGCCGGGGATCACGAATCCACACCAGTAATTCAAAATCGAGGCTACTATTCCCCAGTCCCAAAAAGCGCACTTGGGGTTGGGGGTAGCGCAACGCCTCTGGATGCACCTGCACCGCTTCCATTACCACTGAGCGCATCTTGCGGATAGGAGAACCATAGGCCACCCCAAACGGGACGTGCAGGCGGGAAACGGGATGGCCATGGCTCCAGTTGATGACTTTCGTCTCAATTAGCTCCGAGTTGGGCACGATGATGGTCACTAAATCCAAGGTGCGAATCTCAGTGCTACGGGCACCAATCCGTTCAACGGTTCCGGTTAAATCTCCCAAGTTGACAAAATCCCCCACCCGGATCGGACGCTCAAATAAAATAATCAGCCCACTCATAAAATTGTTGGCGATATTTTGGAGACCAAAGCCGATACCGACTCCCAAGACACTGGCAAAAATGGCTAGGGAACTGAGGTCAAACCCCAGCCCGGAGAGGATAATAATCGAGCCTAGACCGATGAGGATGACTTGGAGGCAGAGGGCGATCGCATCCTGGACATCGCGACTGGCCCCGATGTCCAGCAGCAGACGCGATCGCACCAGCACCGTTATAATCCGCACCCCAATCCACAGACCCACCACTAAAATTGTGGCTTGGCCAACATCAAAGAGTGAGTATTCCTGATCCCCTATGGTAAAAACAGGGGCGGTGAAGGTTGCTTGGAAAAAATCAACTAGACGATAGCGCCAGTACCGACTCCAGGGAAATAATCCCGTTAAGGAGAATCCTGCTGCAATCAATAAGCTAAGGCGAGCGTAGGATAAAGCAGGCTGGAGCAGACTCCGCATGGTCCAGTGGGATAGCCATTTGGCTGAATCTGTAGAACTTTTCCCTGATTGTCTCCGCATTTGGCGAGAGAGCCATCGGCCAGAACCATGGAGGATAATCGCTAGCAGGAATAATGCCGTACTGGTGATGGCGACCTTACGCTGATAGCGGGGGGTGCGCTCCAATTGGGCTTGGGCGATCGCTTGTTCCAAAACAGCCACCCATTGTTCAGCCTGAATGGCTGGATCTAACCCCTCAACCATATCCCCCTCGGTCATGGTGAGTAATAACCGTTCTTCAATCCAAATGGTGTTCAATTCCCCCTGGGTGGACACCTCTAGCTGGATTGGGACATCTGGAGGGGTTGCGCCTAAAATTCTTTCTAGTTGGGCGTTGGCAATACTGGCCCGTTGGCTAGCGGAGAAACTGTCGATGCCCCCCACCTCAAATAGCCCTTGGCCACCCACCACGATCTCAGCCATGGCTGGCTCTAGTGAAGGTTGGGCGAGGGCTGGAGGGAATGCCTGTCCCAAGAAACTCGCAGAAATGACAATGGTAAGACAACCTATCAAGATGAGATGGCCGCAATAGCTCCATTTTGGGAGAACACCACGCATATCCCGTCCGTCAGATACCATGCTGCTTACCCAAAACTAAGCCACCTGTGGATGTTTCTAAGCCTCTTTATTTGGAGCGCAATAACTCATCTGTTAAGTCCGCTACACTGGTTCGTTCGGCTGAGGGTGTAACCTGGTACTTGGCTAAATTTGCTAGCTCCTGTAATTGGCTAATGGCCTCTGCCCCTTCTAACTTCATGAGTTCACGATCATCCCTCATTTCGGTCCACGTAATGCCGTAGTCTGAAACCAAAAACCGAATGAGATGGTTTTCCCCAAGGCTAACCATAAACGACGCACTATTCATTTGCCCACCACAGGTGTAGCAGGACGCTAAATACCCTTGACCCTCCAAGACCGTGGCCAACGCTTGTAGGTTCATGACCAAATCTCGTACAAACTGGCGATGCTGCTGTGCAAGCCTCAGAAACATACCTGACCTCCAATCACCTGACTGATTGTAACAGACTTTAAGCTTTTTTTAAGATTACTCCGATTGTAAACAATCAGAAATGGGAATGCCCAGACGTTTGGAGAACCTAATCTATACTAATTCCCTTAGGCTAACGAAATTTCAAAAAATTCAGCGTGTCATAGACAACACTTTATTTAACTATCACTAATAGCCTACATATTGGGGCTAAAACTTTTGATTTCGTTTATAAATGGAGCCTTGTTAGCCATGCTTAAGCACTACCCATTCCATGTTTAAGCGTTGTGCTGACTCCTATGATAACCCATGCCCATTGGATAGGTGCCTAAAGCTCCTAGCTTATAGCTTAGATTATACAGCGTACCTCAGGGCGAATTATTTCAGGTATTCAGTCGGTTGCAGACCCATTCCGGATAGAACCCTCGACCGACTAAATGACTGACAGCTTCTAGAAGAGGCATCTAATAATACTCTCACCCTTGCATCAGAAAAACGTCATTCTTTTAAAGAAGATAAATATTTTTTATATATAACTTAGTAATACGATATTTAACGAAAAATCGAAAGAAATGCCTAAAGCTTTGCGGCTATTGAGATAGACGTTATTACATTGTGGGGTAAGGGATCGTTTCCTCTTGAAGCGATCGCTCCAACGGCACTCAATGTTTATCAACAAAAGTAACGGAAGCCGGATTTCGGATTTATCTTCAATTACGCAAGCAATTCTATGGCACAGTCTGTTTTTCCGCCCCATGGGGCTTCTTCCCAAACTGTTGGGACTGTGGTGGACCCTCGATCCACCGATTCCCAACAGGCTTGTCAAATGGCACAAGCCAATTATCAAGTCCGACAGCTTTTGTGGAAGCTGGTAGGGGCTACCTTTGTGTTGATGGCGATCGGGAGCGCAACACGGGTGATGAATGCGGGGTTGGCCTGTCCCGATTGGCCCCTTTGCTACGGTACCTTGATCCCCACCCAGCAAATGAATCTTCAGGTGTTTCTAGAGTGGATTCACCGTTTGGATGCCTCTCTCATTGGTCTGATGACCATGTTTCTGGTGGCGATCGCCATCAAGCAGCGCCAATTGTTGCCAAGCTGGGTGACGTGGAGTGCGGGTTTAGCCTTTGTGCTGGTGTGTGCCCAAGGTGCTCTAGGGGCGTTTACCGTCACGGAACTGTTGCGATTTGACATCGTGACCGCTCACCTGGGAACCGCCTTGGCCTTCTTTGCCCTGCTCTTAGGGATGGCGATCGCCCTCACTCCTCCTAGCCCGGTTTCCTCAAAGCCAGAGGTAGGGCATTCCCAATTGCTCCACCGATTTTCTGGGGTGGCGGCAGTCAGTGCGGGGTTAATCTACGGCCAAAGCTTAACCGGGGGACTGGTGGGTTCCCAGTGGGCATTGCATCAGTGTTTGGCGATCGCCCAACTCTGTGTGGTGATGAACAGTCATCTATTGGGCGTGATCCCCAGCACCCTTGGCATCTTAGTCCTAGTTGGTTGGGGCTGGAAGCAGCGCCACACCCTTGATCCCCTAGTTAACCGCTTTAGCCAAATCGCTGGATTTCTATTATTGCTGCAAATTATCTTAGGTGTTGCCACATTCCGCCTGCACCTGCAAGTGGAATTGCTCACCATTGCCCATCAAATGACTGCTGCCGCTCTCTTTGGTAGCTTAGTTTGTCTGACGGTTCGGAGCATCGGTATCAGTCGTCGTGCCAGTTCGGTGATGCTTGAAGCGGATGCTTGAGTTTGGGGATCACCACCTGACTCAGCCTGACAGCCGTTGAGATTAAATCTTTCAGAGGTTTTTGGGCGATTGCCAAAAGTCAGCGTTTAATCAAGCATTCTTCTCGTTTGGTAATTCCAGGTTTTTTCCAGTCGTTGAGAATCGATTGATTGGCTGACCGCAATGGGATCAATCTTAGTTTTTGATCCCAGCCCAGTTGACCCATTCAGAATGACACATCGATTTAGGATAACAAGCAAGAAATGAACGAATTAATGACTTCTTCGGCTCAACGCCACCATGAGAACTTCTGGCAAGTAATGCAGAGCTATATCCAATTGACTAAGCCCCGGATCATTGTCTTGCTATTAATAACCACCGCAGGCAGCATGTGGATTGCGGCAGAGGGCCACGTTGATCCCCTCTTACTACTTGTGACCATTGTGGGAGGAGCCTTTGCCGCAGCATCCGCCAACACCATCAATTGTCTTTACGATCGTGACATTGACTATGAGATGGAGCGGACCCGTCACCGTCCCTTACCCTCTGGCCGGGTTCAGCCTAGGGATGCCTTAATTTTTGCCATTGTCCTAGCCATCTTGTCCTTCACCTTGCTGACGGTGTTTGCCAATTTGTTAAGCGCCTGTTTAGCCATGTCGGGGATTGTCACCTATGTTTTGGTCTATACCCACTGGCTCAAGCGCCATAGCACTCAAAATATTGTGATTGGTGGGGCTGCTGGGGCCATTCCACCCTTGGTCGGTTGGGCTGCTGTGACCGGGGATCTGAGTTGGGCGGCGTGGATCTTTTTTGCCATTATTTTTGCCTGGACTCCGCCCCATTTTTGGGCACTGGCCATGATGATTCAGAAAGACTATGCCAAGGTTGGGGTACCCATGCTGCCTGTGGTGGAAGGGAATCACACAACCGCCCGTCAAATTTTGCTGTACACGTTCCTGTTGATCCCCATGACCTTACTGTTGACCTATCCCTTGGGGGTTTTGGGGGCCGTGTATGGGGCGATCGCCCTTGTCCTAGGGGGAATCTTTGTCCACAAAGCCTGGTCCTTGACCCAAACCCCCGATAGCTATGATGAAGCCCGATCGGTGTTCAAATATTCCATCTTTTACATGATGCTCTTGTGTGCTGGCATGGCCTTGGATAGTCTGCCCATGACTCGCCATGTCACGGATGTGGTGGCCACCTACATCGGGCTATTAGGTTAAGGCATCCCCGTGTTCCTAGTGTTACCTTACAATGGAGTTAAGATTCATGTCATTATGATTGGGACCGACAAATTTAGCGGTCTCCATCAGTGATTTATGTTAAGGGACACGGAGAGAGGCAGCATGGTTGCAGCAGTTCGGATTGAATCACTGCAAAAGCGATATGGTTCGGTGGCAGCGGTTAAGGATGTGTCGTTGACGATTGAGGCGGGGGAAGTCTTCGGCTTGCTGGGTCCCAATGGCGCAGGCAAAACCACTACCCTGCGGTGCCTGTGTACATTGACCACCCCTGATGCTGGGTTAGTAGAGGTGTCAGGGGTCTCCGTCTTAGATTATCCCAAGGTGGCACGGCAATGTTTGGGGTATGTGGCTCAGGATGTTGCCCTCGATAAGGTGTTGACCGGGCGGGAATTGCTGGAATTGCAAGCCGCTCTGTATCATATCTCCCCTAAGGAGATGGGCGATCGCATTCAGCATCTCATTGAGATTCTAGGGATGGCTGACTGGATTGATCAACGGAGTGGTACCTATTCCGGCGGGATGCGGAAGCGTCTCGATTTGGCCACAGGCTTGTTGCACCAGCCCGATGTCTTAGTATTAGACGAGCCAACGGTAGGATTAGATATTGAAAGTCGAGTCGTGGTGTGGGACTTTATTCGGAAGCTGCGGACCCAAGGCACCACGGTGTTAATGACCAGTCACTATCTGGAAGAAATTGATGCGTTGGCCGATCGGGTGGCTATTATCGACAAAGGCATCGTCATCGCGGCTGGTACCCCCTCGGATTTAAAGGACCAAGTGGGGGGCGATCGCATCACCCTTCGGTTGCGGGAATTTACCCCCCGTGAAGAGGCCCAAACGGCCCAAGCCCTGTTGCAAACGTTAGACTGTGTGCAGGATGTCATCATTAACGAAATTCAAGGCAACTCACTGAACTTGGTGGTCAAGTCCCAAAGTGATGCATTAATGACGGTGCAAACAGCCCTAAAGCAAGCCGATATGCCCACCTTTGGCATCTCCCAATCCCGTCCCAGTTTGGATGATGTGTACTTAGCAGCAACGGGGACCACCCTAACGGATGCGGAAATCGCAGCGGCGGCGACCCGTGATCCCAAGCAGTATCGCAAGGAAAATATGCGATAGCAACCCTTCCCTAACTAGGGAGTTTTGAACGAGACAACTCGATTGTTCAAAATAACTATTAATTATTCCCCCGTTGTATCACTGTTGATTATCAGGATAGCGATTCTATGAGCCAAACCATTACTCCACCCCCCACTCAATCGGCTGACCCTGCGGTTACTGCTTGTCCGGGGGGCGATCGCACCATCAACCTCAGTACCCCCGGTCTCTTTTCTGGCGAATTTGCCCAGGAAACCCGAGCCTTGACCAAACGCTTGTTCATTCAACTTCAACGTCGTCCCAGTACCCTGGTCGCAGGGGTCATCCAACCCTTGATGTGGTTAATTTTGTTTGGGGCGCTGTTTCAAAATGTCCCCGAGGGTTTGTTTGGCACCAGCCAAAACTATGGGCAGTTTTTGGGAGCTGGGGTCATTGTATTTACTGCCTTTGGTGGTGCATTAAATGCTGGGTTGCCCGTGATGTTTGACCGGGAGTTTGGGTTTCTCAACCGCCTCTTGGTGGCTCCCCTCGCCTCTCGCTTTTCCATCGTGCTCGCCTCCGCCATTTTCATCGCCGCCCTGAGTATGGTGCAGACCGCCGTGATTGTGGCTGCGAGTGCGGCCTTAGGGGCTGGCTTACCCGACATGCTGGGTTTAGCCCTAGTGGCGGCAATTGTGTTGACATTGGTGCTAGGGGTAACAGGAATTAGCTTGGGCCTCGCCTTCGCGCTCCCCGGTCATGTTGAGCTAATCGCGGTTATTTTTGTCACTAACTTGCCCCTATTATTTGCCAGTACGGCCCTCGCCCCCCTGGCCTTTATGCCCCCTTGGTTGCAGTGGGTGGCCGCCCTCAATCCCCTGAGTTACGCCATTGAACCCATCCGCTTTGTCTACACCCACCCTCTTTGGTCTGTGGGGGATGTGGTGCTAACGGCTCCATTTGCTGATATTACCTTGGGGATGGCCTTATTGGTATTAGTGGGATTTGACGCGATCGCCCTCCTCGGTGTTCGTGCCCTACTTCAGCGCACTTTGGCCTAGGCGGTTGGGTAGTCACTGTCACTGGGTCTGCGATACAATATGTCAATCATTGTTTAGACAAAATGATCATGTTAAAAACCCCACTTGCTCAGTTGCCTCAAGCGTATTGCCGTCAAACGTTTTTGCCCCAATTATTAGGACTGGCTGTGGCCGTGATGGGTATTTCCAGCGTGGCGATCGCCCCAGTCCATGCCCAAACTGCCACCGGGGTTGATCCTCTGGAAGACTTCCAGACCCAAGATGGTGACTCCGATATTTTGGGTGGTAACGGTCAACAAAGCTTGCAAGAGCTGATCCATCGCATTAATCTGCTCAATGATATGTCGATGCAAGAGTTCACCATCCAGCGGCAAAATAATATTACCTCCGAAGCCGATCGCTTTCGCCAGATGCAGCGCGATCGCCTTGATTCCCTCGAACTCGGCACTTCGGAAGGCTCCACTGAGATAGAGGTGACCGATGAGGGGAATTCTGAAATCTAGTGGGGCCATGGATAGATGTACCAATTGAAGTGGTTGCTTCGGATGCCAACCACTTTTTTTGTGGCGATCGCCCTATCTATATTTCAGTCCAGCCCATGAAGCACGAGGTCTGTACCTATGGTTAGTCATGCAGATCAGGTTGATCAAGCTGCCATTCTAGAGTTTTGGTTTGGGTGTCCCATGGGCCATGAGCCATCCTATGCCCAGCAGCGAAACCTATGGTTTCGCAAAGATGAACGCACTGATCACCAGATCCAACATCAGTTTAGCCATATTTACACTCAAATTGTCCAAGGTTCCCGTCAATCTTGGCTAGCTACGGCCCATGGTTCACTGGCGATGGTGATCGTCCTCGATCAGTTCCCTCGCAATATGTTTCGAGGTACGCCTCAAGCCTTCGCAACGGATGGGCAAGCATTGGCAGTGGCAGAAAGGGCGATCGCCCAAAACTTTGATCAGCCGCTCTTTCCAGCCCAGCGCTTATTTTTCTACCTTCCCTGTGAACACAGCGAAACCCAACAACACCAACGCCAATCCGTCGCCCTGTTCCAAGCCCTAGCCCAGCAGTCCGAGGAACTGCATGATGCCTATGATTACGCCTTAAAGCATCAAGTCGTCATCGAACAATTTGGCCGATTTCCCCACCGTAACGCCATCCTCGGTCGTCCCAGCACCCCGGAAGAAATCCAATTTCTCCAACAACCCGGTTCTTCCTTTTAAGCTGTAGACCTGATACTTCCTAAATTTTTCCGTAATCTTATCCTTTAGTTGGCGAACTCACGCTTAGATGGGTTAAAGTCTGCGATATCTGAGCACGCACATTCAGGAGATAGTTTGTGATTAAAAATTTGATTTCCTGGGGATTCCTCATATTTATCCCTATTTCCTTAGCGGCCCACTTCTTAGGGTGGGGAGAATTGACCGTCTTTATCACCGCCTGTTTCGCCATTATTCCCCTTGCCGCTTGGATGGGAACCGCTACTGAAGAAGTTGCTGTCGTGGTTGGACCCACCCTTGGGGGCTTACTCAACGCTACCTTTGGTAACGCCACTGAATTGATTATCGCCATCATTGCCCTACGGGCTGGCTTGATTGGTGTGGTTAAAGCCAGTATCACTGGATCAATGATTAGTAACCTCTTGCTGGTGATGGGATTTTCCATGCTCCTAGGGGGCATTCGTTTTAAGGAGCAATCCTTTGAGCCAATTGTGGCACGAGTTAATGCGTCAGCCATGAACTTGGCAGTGATTGCGATGTTGCTTCCCACCGCAGTCAACTACACTTCATCGGGCATTAGTAGCACTGAGATGCAGAATCTCTCTGTAGCTGTAGCGATAGTGCTGATTTTGGTGTATGCCCTAACCTTGCTCTTTTCGATGAAGACCCACAGCTATCTCTGTGAAGTGGGGGAAGCAGGGCTTGAAGAAGAAGGACAGGAGCATGAGAGCAAGCCTAACGTTGTTTTGTGGTCTGGGGTACTGCTAGCTTGTACCTTGGCCGTAGCCTTTCAGTCGGAGCTATTGGTGGATTCTCTGGAAGCGGCAACTGAAAATCTCGGTCTGACTCAACTTTTTACTGGGGTTATTCTCCTACCGATTATCGGTAACGCGGCTGAACATGCTACAGCCGTAACAGTTGCCATGAAAGATAAGATGGATTTGTCTATCTCCGTCGCAGTTGGCTCCACCATGCAAATTGCCCTGTTTGTAGCCCCTGTGTTGGTACTGTTAGGGTGGATCATTGGTCAGCCCATGGACTTGGATTTTAACCCATTTGAACTAGTCGCCGTAGCGGTGGCGGTTTTAATTACCAATTCTGTCAGTTCCGATGGTAAGTCTAATTGGTTAGAAGGAGCACTGTTGTTGGCAACTTACACTATTTTGGGTGTCGCCTTTTTCTTCCACCCTGAACTGACCGGAGTCATCTAACTGCGTCAGGGTCTTTAAGTTCACACAGAAAATCTAGCCTACAGTGCTTTCAGTGATTTCTTAAAGCCATAACGAGGCGGTGCGAAACACACCGCCTTTTGTTTGTTTGGTGCAATAGAGTCGTCCGAAATTTGGGGTGGAGTAACCGCGCAGCGGTTACTCCACCCCAATTTTCGGGCACGTCTAATAGATGGGAAGGGAAGGAGTGGGTTCAATTTTGATATAGCGATCGCCCCATTGATGAGGCCGTTTGCGTGGGGGCGCTTTCCATGGGTTGAGGGTCTTTAGGGTAGCGTCTTTCATAGTGGCGGTTAAAGTCGCACCTCGGCAAACGAAACCTGTCTTCGCAGGTTAATTGATCATTGAGGCCACAGCGGCGAACTTGGTTCACGGGTATAGTAGGAGCAAACTGTATTACAGTTGAGAAGGCCACAGCATCGCTATTTAGCGCTACCTATGAAAAACTCTAATCCTAACTTAAGCAGTCGATTACCAGCGGTTGGGCATGGATGGCGGCGTTGGGAGTCCTGATACTTGTAATTGGAGTGGCTGCAACTATTATTCCTCTTTTTGCCCCAGCATCCATTGCCTTTATCCTAGCCTGGGTCTTTTTAGGGGGAGGACTAATTAGGATCGCTCAAGCATTTAAATTCTCGGAAAACCATAACTTTTCATTGAGCATAACAGCCGGAATAGTGGATATTGTCATATCAATCCTAATTTTTTCTCAGATTATGGGGGCTGAAGTTCCTCTTAGGTTTGCGATCGCCTTTACCTTAATTCTGAGCGGTATTTTAGAAAATATTCTAGCTGTGCGCTTGCGTCATGATACAACCCGAAATTGGGGCTTTGTCAGCGGTATTATCTCAATTGTTTTGGGGATAGTTGGGGCTGCTGGAGCCGGGGCTGGAGCCGCTTGGCTTTTGGGCCTACTGGTTGGTGCTAGTTTTGCCATTACAGGGGTATGGTTTCTCGTGTTGGCATCTGGCATCCGAAGTATGGTGGATTCCTAATGGGTAACAGTAAAACATCAAAATCTTGAATTTAAAGTCCATTTTACACCGGAAAAAATAGTCTACAACGATGACTTAGTAGAAGGGCAGATTCGCTTACTTAAACAAATTGATTGTCAAACCGATTCGTTAATTTATCGAGCGGTAGTCGCGGCCTGGAAAATATTCCTCGGTGGCTCAATTCCTAACCAAGTGCTACCAGAAGGCATTCGTGCTGAAGACGATCGCATTTACTATCAGTGTCCCAAATCCCAGCTTCAGCTTTTAGATGCCTTATTGACCACCGTCGAAAATAATTCTGTCTTGAATCTCTCTGTACTCAAAGGTAAACTATACATCGATACCGCAATTACTTGGAGTAGTATGGATTTGCCAAAACTTATTCAAGTGCTGGGACTTAATCCTGTCAAGTCTGCTAATTAAGTCAGAAGTCTAGGTGCAGATACCCGTCGTTATCGTTCAACCCCAACAGGATACTTCATGTGATTTCAGGAATCGAGATGTCAGTTCCCATAATTGCCGGACTCCTAGATTCAATTATTGAAGAAATGGGGGCCAAAGATCGGCGTGAGCATGAGCGTCGGATGAAAGAGTTGCAAATGATTGAGAATTCTAATTTGCGAGATGAATATGCCAAGCAATTATTGTTAGACCGTATTTTATATCCCATTGAAAAGGCACAACATGATATTCAGAATGCAGCTAAACACGCTCAATGGCTAGCTGAAATTGTCCTTTTTCACTACAACGATCACGGTTTAACCCAGGAGCAAGCCCAGGAACTATCGAGGCAACTCAAGCTACTAGCGATTCAAATTACCCATGTGGATTCATTGCATGATCTCAAGTTTGTTTATGCTGTAGTCACGATGTTTAATGATAAGGTTTCAGTATTTCGGCATGATAAGAAAGAATACTCTATCCATTACAATATTCGAGATCACATTTTGAACAAGCTGAATTCTTGCATCGCTACTGGCAACAATTTTAAGATTCGAGAAGAGTTAATGAGAATGATGACGGGGCAAACGCGACCTGCTCTAGAATCTCAACCATAATCCTTTTATCTTATTCCCTATGCCCGATCGCCCCTCTCCATCTGCGCCCCAATTCCCCATCCATCCCCTCGGGCTGGTCGGCATTGCTATTATCACGACCCAAATGGGTTCAGCCTTTGCCAAATCCTTGTTTCCCCAAGTGGGACCAGCGGGTATGGTGTTGTTGCGGGTGGGGTTGGCGGCGATCGCCCTTCTCCTTTTTTGGCGACCCCGCTGGACTGCTGTAACCCGACAACATTTGCCCTGGATTATCGCCTTTGGGGCTACGCTGGCGTTAATGAATTTTTCCTTTTATTTAGCGATCGCCCGTCTCCCCATCGGCATTGCGGTGGCGCTGGAATTCACCGGACCCCTGGGACTCGCCGTATTCTCTTCCCGCCAATGGCTGGATGTGATGTGGGCGGTTCTGGCGGGGATTGGGATTGTATTGCTGACCCCCTGGGGCGGCTTTGAGGTAGATCCATGGGGCATTGGGTTTGCCCTGATGGCGGCGACTGGGTGGGCCTCCTACATTATTTGTGCCTCAAAAATTGGGCAGGTGTTGTCGGGTGGTCAGGGGTTAGCCTGGGCGATGGTGGCCAGTACGGCAATTTTGTTGCCCATTGGCTTCCAGAGTGCCAAAATTGCGGTGTTGCACCCCCAACTCATGGGGATGGCGCTGGGGGTAGCGCTGCTGTCTACGGTAGTGCCCTATTCCTGTGAATTGGAGGCATTGCGATCGCTTCCCGTCTACGTCGTCGGCATTTTACTGAGTTTGGAACCTGTGGTAGCAGCACTCACGGGTTGGTTGATTTTAGGCGAAACCTTAACCGTGCGGGCGATGATGGCAGTTGTGTTGGTGGCGATCGCCGCCGCTGGAGTCTCCCGTCCCAAAGCCGTACCGTTAGAATAAGATGCCAGAAATTAGGGCTGACTTACGAACCAGAAAAAAAGCTGTAACAGTTGCGCCCAGCGGCCTTACCCTCATAAAGGGCTTGATCGGCTTGATCGAGGAGCATCTGGGGACTGGTCTGAAAACTGGGCACAAGGGACGTAATCCCAAAGCTCAACGTCACCCAGGGGCATGAAAGATGGGTTCGGTGTTCCATACTCAAGGAAGCGATCGCCCCCTGCATGGCTTCGACAACGGCGATCGCCCCCGCTTGATCCGTATTGGGCAGAATGATCCCAAACTCCTCTCCCCCGTAACGCGCCAAAGAATCTGGGTGACGTTTCAGACTGCGTTGCAACGCGGTAGCCATGGCCATTAAACAGGCATCCCCCGCCGGATGGCCGTAGGTGTCGTTGTACTGTTTGAAATAATCCACATCACAGAGAATAAGGGATAGGGGTTGACCCGCCCGCTGTGCCTGGTGCAAGGTGCGAATTAGGGTTTGATCAAAATAGCGCCGATTATGAATCTGAGTCAGCGCATCGGTATTGGATTGTTGTTCTAAATCTTGGTTGGCCGTTTCTAACTGATGATAAAGTTCGGCATTTTGGATGGAAAGGGCTAACTGACTGGCCAGTTTTTGTAAGAGCCGAGTCTCAATGTCTTGCCACTGGCGCGGCGCTCGACAATGGTGAGCAATTAATAGCCCCCAGCAGGTCTCATCCTGCAAAATCGGAATCACCAGCTTAGCCCGGACCTGCATCCCCTCCAGCAATTCAATGTGACAGGGGGAAAACCCCACACTATAAATATCGTTTACCACGTTACAGTGGTTGTCTTGATAACAGCCTCCCTGGGTTTCAACAAGGTAGGAATCGGTGATTTTCTGGGCCAATATGGAAATCCAGCCCGGTGCAACGGATTCAGCTACCACGACCCCGGACCAATTGGGTTGCATCCGATACACCAGCACCCGGTCAGTGGCTAAAAACTGCCGCACCTCTGCCACAGTAGTCTTTAAAATCTGTTCTAAATCCAGGGATTTGCCAATCTGGTCATCAATTAACCCAATCATCCGTTCCCGCTGAACTTCCCTTTTGTTCATGGCCTCCAAATGTTTGCGTTCGGTAATATCCCAGATATAGCCATGCCAGAGGACACTGCCATCGGTCAACTTTTCTGGCGTAGCATGGCCTTCTAGCCAGCACAATCCCCGTTCTGGCAAGCACACTCGATATTCGTCATGCCAGAAGTTTAGGGTGTGAAAAGATTCCCAGATAACAGCCATGACCCGATCATGATCCTCTGGATGCAGTCGATCGAGGACGGGTTGGGCATCGGTTTGGACTTGGGCGGGGGTGACTTCATAGATGTAGCGCATGGCTTCACTGGCATAGGGAAAGGCCGATTTTCCGTCAGGCTCTAGGCGATACTGATACACCATCCCCGGCACTTGTTGGGAAATTTTACAGAGCATGGCATCCCGTTCTCGAAGTTGCTGCTCTATTTGGTAGCGATCGCTCACATCTTTTTTAATGGCAATAAAATTTTGGATTTTCTGTTCCTGATCGCACACTGGCGTGATGGTCATCTCCTCATGGTAGAGGCTGCCATCCTTGCGGCGATTCACCAACGTGCCCCGCCACACCTGCCCTGCTAGGATGTGTTCCCAAAGCTGGCGATAAAATGCCTTACTCTGCTGGCCCGATTGCACGATGTCCCTAGGATTTTTTCCCACTACCTCAGCGGGTGTATATCCCGTCAAGGTTTCAAAAGCTGGATTGACCCATTCGATATTGG
Organism: Leptolyngbyaceae cyanobacterium; assembly: GCA_035284985.1. GTDB lineage: Bacteria > Cyanobacteriota > Cyanobacteriia > CAKZMO01 > CAKZMO01 > JAAHGY01. The sequence goes on along the minus strand of JAYKIC010000206.1, from coordinate 2,294 downwards.
CATGGCGATCGGTAATCATGACCGCCTCTGCACAGACCATCAAGACCATATGCCAGTCCCAAACTGGGTTTCCAGCCGTTGCGATCGCCTCTGCTTTGGCTAAAGTGTCCTCAATCGGATTGGATGACGAATCATTAGGTAAAAAAAACACGGTCGAACCAAGAAGTGTGACGAAATTAGATTAAAAAAAACACGGTTAAATAAAGAAATATAACGAAGCTTAATTGCTCTTAATATTCATCATACCCTTAGCATCTAAGAAGCAACCTGATATGCATACTGAAAGAAACTATGTATAAGCCAGTACCCAGTAATGGTGATCGGGAGCAGGGGCGATCGCGCTAGGCTGAAGTGGGTTTAATGGTGAAGATTTGCTGAGGCGATCGCTCCTTCCCCAACCACCAAGGCTAGATTAAGGATGCCCAATCACCCCTATGCCCAATCACCCAATGGATCAAGCTCAGCATCCCGACCACCAAACTGCGTTCAACCCAAGTCAAGCCATTTACCAACGGTTGGCCCAAAATATTCAAACCGTGATCAAAGGTCAGGATGGGGGCATTCGCCGCTTACTCGCCGCCTTTGCTAGTGGGGGCCATGTGTTGTTGGAAGATGTTCCAGGTACTGGAAAAACTACATTGGCCAAAGCTTTGGCGTTTTCGATAGAAGCTCAGTTTAAGCGTATCCAATTTACCCCGGACCTGTTGCCGTCCGATATTGTTGGCGTGTCGATTTTTGATCAGCAGATGGGAAACTTCCGCTTTCATGAAGGCCCCATCTTTGCCAATGTGGTGCTGGCGGATGAAATTAACCGAGCTTCCCCCCGCACCCAATCGGCGTTGTTGGAAGCGATGGCGGAGTCCCAGGTGAGTGTGGATGGGCAATTACGCCAACTCCCCAGCCTGTTTTTTGTCATTGCCACCCAAAATCCAGTGGAGTCGCGGGGCACCTATCCCTTGCCGGAAGCCCAGATGGATCGATTTGCCTTGCAATTCAGCTTGGGGTATCTGGCGGCTGAGGATGAAGTCGCCATCCTTTCGGCCCAATTGCAGGACCATCCCATCAATCGCATCCAATCTTGTTTAACGGTATCTGATATTGAGTTGCTGCAAAAACAAGTGAAACAGATCCGCATTAGTGAAGAGTTAAAGCGTTATGTGGTGGATTTGGTGCAGGCTACCCGATCGGCCTCTGGTGTGCAGTTGGGAGCCAGTCCACGGGCTTCGATCGCCCTGATGAAGGTGGCCCAGGCGATCGCCCTCTTTGATGGTTACGAATTTGTCACCCCCGATCACATCCAGGAATTAGCCGTATCCGTGATTGCCCATCGCCTGGTGATGGACCCCCAAGCCCGGTTTTCCGGTCGCACCGCCGCTGGTGTCGTGGAGGAGATTGTCACAGCTACCCCTGTGCCCACTTAGCCCCAAACTTAGGATGGCAGACAGCCTAAAATCGGCCACGATAGTGGTTGCCATTCCGCTCCCGTTCCAATCGCAGACGCTGACGGACATGGTAATAAATCGCACGGGCCAGAGCATCCAAACTACTGGGTGAAGCACTGGTGGTTTTTGATGCCTGATCGGTTGTCCCGGTGACGGTTGCCGGGGGCGCAGGTGCTCCATTGTCATCCCGTTGTAGCCGCCGCGTATCAGCTTGAATTCCAGGTATTTGATGGGGTAATCCTAGGGTCGATTCTGGGGATGGGATCGGGGGCGATGCTTGGGGCGATCGGGTTTGCCGTTGCTGTAGGGTGGTCAGTTCGGGCAAGGGTTCATAGGTGGGCGATGGGGTCCGTTGAATCTGGATCGGGGGGGATGGGAGCCAAGAATCCACTGGAGTAGGGCTAGGCTGGGGCACGTTGGGGCTATCCTCGGCGCGTTCCGGGACTAGACTCGTAACCCTGGCATGGTTGTAGGGATGATCACCCCCTTCTTGCCGCTGTAGGGGCTGTTGTTCCGGCAGTTCTGGCGCGATCGCCCTAGGACTTGCCTCTGAGGGTGGCTTGGAGGGTAAGTCTGGTGGAACGGGCGGAGGAAGGGGAGGGGCATCGACCTGCGCCATGGACCCATTGGGCGGTTCCGGAGGTACGCTATCTTGCAATAACGCCTCAATGCTAGACCATTCCGTGGGAGTATACCCCTGTTCCACTCCCGATAATTGCATCGTATTGTTGGAACTGGGGTAATCCGAGATGGGACTAGCCATGGAGGCCATTGGATATCCTGTTCTCCCATCCGCATCTGTAGGGCTAGCGGTTAGATCAATTACTGAATCCTGAGCTACTGAATCCTGAG
>JAYKIC010000205.1:0-24357 GCA_035284985.1 Leptolyngbyaceae cyanobacterium | reverse complement strand
AGAATGCAGCTTGGTCTATGGATAGTTTCGGACCAATTAGTTTGGTTGTCATTCAAGGTACTTCCCTTTGTAATCTTAATTGTGAGTATTGCTACTTACCCAATCGCCATATCAAGCAACAAATTTCATTGGATTTAACATCGAAGAGGTAGAAGGGAGTCATGATACTTCTTCTTTAAATGAAGAAAATGCTGAATCTCGCTATCAAGGCTTTATGGTTCGCCTGTGGGAGTTAAATAAGATTGCCAAAGGCATTATCAAAATCCGTGAGTTTGAGCGAGTTTGTAACCTAATTTATACGGGGCGCAAACTTAAGAAAAGCGATCTTACGACTCCATTTTCGATTATTAACATTGACAACCAAGGTAATTTCTCAACTTTCTCTCCAGAACTGTTATCTATGAAAGATGACACCTATGGAGACATGATTTTAGGCAACGTATTAACGGATAGTTTTGAGTCTATTTGTTCAACTGAAAAGTTCCATCGACTCTATGGTGATATTCTGGGTGGTCATCAGCTATGTGAAAAAACTTGCCAGTATTTCTCTGTTTGCGCTGGAGGTGCGCCTAGTAATAAGTATTGGGAAAATCAATCCTTTAATTCTGGAGAAACCTTGTTTTGCCGTCTTTCTAAGAAGATTATCACTGACATTGTGCTTAAGGATTTGGAGGCTTCCCTGGGCCTTAGATAGCAGACGGGTGAGAAACTGGATGACGGGCTTTGTTGATGGGTTACGTCTTCGTATCGGGCGAGGGTAAGGCTGGGGGCAAGCACAAGGAGCAATGCTTGTTTACAATTCTTTGAAGATTGTGGCACTGATGTTATAGTAAGCGCCAGAGGAAAAATGGGGTTCTGGCGCAGGTTGGTTAGAGAATCTAGGGTCATCTTTGGGTATGTTGATTAATATAGCCATAGCCCTATCCATAGGTTCTCTCGTTACCTGTTTTCTATGCATAATTCGGCGCATAATTCGGCTAAGAACTATTTATCTAATGCCACTGAACTATCAGCGGTTCTGAGCCAGATGCCTGGAGTGGTCTATCGGTTGTTCCAAGCCACCCCTGAAGAGCCAGTGCGTCTAACGGTTGTCAGCGATAACTGTCACTTAATTTTCGGCGTAGATCGAACTGTTCTGGAGGGGGAGCAGCCTGCCTTGCTCGACTATGTATATCCGGCTGACCGGGAGTCGTTGATTTCGGCATTGGCGCACTCAGCTCAAACGTTGGGTTGTTGTCTATGGACGGGACGAATGCTACAGCCTTCAGGGATCGTGCATTGGGTTCACCTGACGGCACAACCGTCTCCAATGTCCCAAGATCAGGGCACTCAGTGGCAGGGATTATTGGCTTTAGCCCTTCCTCCGGCGGAACTTGACCAAACCGATACCCCGCGACAGGATGAATCGGCTATGGGATTAACTGCTCCTGCGATCGCGCCATCCATCCCACCGTCAGCATCCCCGCATTCAAAGGAATCTACGGTTTCCGTGACTACTGCTGTGACTTCTAGTATTTTGCCTCCGTCCCCAATTCTGGATACGGCTTGGTCAACCCTCGCACCGCTAGACTCTAATTGGCTGTATTCAGAGGAGCGGTTGGCGTTAAAGCATATTGTGGCGGAACGAACGAGCCAACTTCAGCAAACCGTGGAGTTACTATTGGATGAGGTGGTGGAGCGCACCCAAGTAGAACGGAATTTACGCGATCGCGAAGCCTTCCTCCACAGTATTTACGATAATGTTAGTCAAGCCATTTTTGTGGTGGATGTTGGTGTTAGGGGCGAGTTTCACTATGCGGATCTCAATGCGGCCTGTGAACATTTATTCAATACCACTAGAGACCAGGTAAGGGGGAAAATACCAGAAGACGTATTGGGCGATCGCATTGGTCACATCCTCCGTCAGCAGTATCAACAATGTCTGGATCAACAAGTTGGGGTTGTTTTTGAAGAAGCCGTTCACCTATCCACCGGTGCAGAATGGTGGCGGACCCAACTGACCCCGTTGCAGGATCTCAATGGTCGCTGGTACCGAATTATTGGTAATATCACCGATATCACCCACGCCAAACAAATTGAGAAAAACTTGAAGCGACGCGATCGCCTGCTTCAAGGGGTGGCGATCGCCACCCAGTACCTGATCACCCATTCCCATCTTGATCAGGCCATCCCCAAAGTGTTATCAACCCTGGCCACCGCCACAGGCTTCGACCATGTTTACATCCTAGAATTCAGTGAATGGTTGGATGCCGCTGATGTCAGTTCCGACCCCCACAGTGCGAATCCCCATGGTACAGCCCCGAACCCGGTCATTGGGGAACGGCCCCAACTCAAATTAGTAGAGGAATGGGGCCATGGGGGTACCTGCATTCTGTCATCGTCCGAAGGGGATGAATCCCCCTGGATCGATCCCCAGTGGGTTAATCCCCAATGGGAGGATGTTCCAGCCATGGACATGGGTCGTCAGCAGTGGTATGCCAAATTAGTTCGTGGAGAGGCGATCATGGCTACCATTGACCAATTACCGGAGGTTATGCAGCCATATTTTCAATACTATGGGGTTCGGGCAGTCCTTGCGGAACCAATTATTATTGATGGTTATGTATGGGGTTGCATTTGTTTTGAAGATTGTAACTACGGCTATAGTTGGCCCATGAGTGAACGCTTGGTCTTTCGGGCCGTGGCCGCAAATTTGGCGGGGGCGATCGCCCGTCACCATGTGGAAACCGAGCTAATGGAATCCACTGAACTCTTGCAACTGGTCATGGATAACATCCCCCAAGCCGTGTTCTGGAAAAATCGAGACTCAGTGTACCTAGGGTGCAATGTGACCTTTGCGGAAGCCGCTGGCCTGGAATATACGGACGATATTGTAGGAAAACACGATCGTGACCTCTGTTGGCACCCGGAGGAAGCCGAACTGTACTACCAGAACGATCAATTTGTCATAACCAATGATACGCCGCTATACCATGTGATTGAACCCCAACGCCAGAGCGATGGTAAGGAAATTCTCTGTGAAGTGAATAAAATTCCTTTGCATGACTTAGATGGCAATGTCGTCGGAGTTCTTGGTACCTTTGAAGACGTGACCGAACGCCAAAAGGCTCAAGATGCCCTACGTAAGTCTGAAACCAAATACCGTCTTCAAACGCAGGAACTCCAATCGACCCTGGACGAGCTGAGACGGACGCAAGTCCAACTCATTCAAAGCGAGAAAATGTCTAGCTTGGGTCAATTAGTAGCAGGCATCGCCCACGAAATCAATAATCCCGTAAACTTTATTTACGGCAATGTTGGCCATGCCTATCGATATGCCTCCGATTTATTGAGATTGCTGAACTTATACGAAACCTATGTGCCTGATCCCCATCCCAAGCTCCAGCGTGAACGGGACCGGATCGAGCTAGACTTTCTCAAAGTGGATTTTCTTAAACTTTTGGAGTCCATGGAAATAGGAGCCATCCGAATTCGGGAAATTGTCTCATCATTGCGGACTTTCTCTCGAATGGATGAAGCTGAACGCAAAGTGGTGGATATTCACGAGGGACTGAATAGCACCCTGATGCTACTCCGAGGCCGGATTAATCCCAAGCGTGACAATTTGCCTGAAGTTGAAATCGTCAAAGACTATGGGGATATCCCTAGACTGGAGTGTTTTGCTGGTCCCCTCAATCAAGTGTTCATGAACTTATTGAGTAATGCCTTGGATGCATTAGAAGATGCTGTGCGCTCTTATCAGCAACAACAAATTGATTATTATCCCTGTATTACGATTAAAACAATAATGCAGCCCTATTCTACTATTTCAGATAGTCCGCCCACCCATTCCTCGCCTCAGGATCGGTTAGTGATTACCATCAGTGACAACGCTTTGGGTATGGCTAAATCGGTTCAGTCCCGCTTATTTGATCCTTTTTTCACCACTAAACCTGTGGGCAAAGGCACAGGTATGGGACTATCCATTAGTTACCAAATCATCACAGAACGCCATGGTGGTACGCTGGAATGTGTGTCGCAGCCAGGTGATGGTACCACCTTTATCGTCACACTGCCTGTCGCTCAAGTCTCCTAGGCTATATTTACGGTTATATTTTACAGTTATATTTTACAGTTATATTTTACAGTTATATTTACGATTAAAATTAACTAGCCCATGAAACCCTACGCAATGATCCCGGTTGCGGATTGTCGAGATGCACTGGTGCCAATTCCGCCTGATACCTTTGCGATGGTCACGCCCCATCCCTATATGGCGTTGAATGCCCCTTACGGTGATAAATCTCCTTATTTTGTCCGTTCTGGTGTATTAGAGCGGTTGACTCAGGCCCAATTGATTTTGCAGGCTAAGTATCCTGGATGGCAGCTCCAGATTTTTGATGCCTATCGTCCTATCCCAGTGCAACAGTTTATGGTGGACTATACCTTTACCCAACTATTGCAACAGCGGCATCTAAAGACCGATGATCTTTCACCTCAGCAACGCCATAATCTGCTGCAAGAGGTTTTTCAGTTTTGGGCGGTGCCTAGTCATGATCCGGCTACGCCGCCGCCCCATAGCACGGGTGCGGCGATCGACCTAACTTTAGTCGATGCTCAAGGACTGCCTGTGGATATGGGATCGCCCATTGATGAAGTCTCCCCTCGGTCGTTTCCAGGATATTTTGCTGCTGGGTCGGACTATGCAGGGGAGTGGATAGTGGATGGGGCCAAGGCGCAGACGTTTGACCAGCACCGTCAGTTGCTATATCAGGTGATGACAGCGGCAGGATTTCAACGGCATCCGCAAGAGTGGTGGCATTTTTCCTATGGGGACCAATTGTGGGCTTGGTTGCTGAACCAGGAACAAATGGATACGGGACGGGTGGCTCGGTATGGGGCCATTTAAGCGTTCAGTGGCTAAACCTCACGCCCATAGCCTCCGGCTAGGCCATCGGGGGTCAATAACAGTTGCCAGACATGATTTTTGCGGGCGCGGAATGATCCGGCGCAACTGAGGAGATAGTAGGTCCACATGCGGTAGAAGCGATCGCCATACTTTTCCTGCAACCGATGCCAATGGCGATCGAAATTTCGGAACCAGTGCATCAAGGTGGTGTCGTAATCTGGGCCAAAATTATGCCAGTCCTCCAGCACAAATAACCCATTAAACGCGGTGGCGACGTACTGTTCACAGGGCACCATGGAATTGGGAAAAATGTAGCGTTCAATCCACGGATCGGTGCGGACGGTGAGGATATTGGTGCCGATGGTGTGGAGTAAAAAGCGACCATCGTCGGCCAGACAGCGTTTGACGCATTCAAAAAAGGTGCGGTAATTTTTGTAGCCAACGTGTTCAAACATGCCGACGGAAAGAATGCGATCGCACCGCTGATCGATATCCCGGTAATCCTGCACCCGAATCTCCACAGGCAAACCGTCACACACCTGCCGCCCATACTGGGCTTGCTCCTCGGACACGGTGATGCCAATGACCCTCACGCCATATTGTTGGGCTAGATATCGGGCCGTGGTGCCCCAGCCGCAGCCAATGTCCATCACCTGCATTCCGGGCTGCAAATCCAACTTGCGGGCAATCAGATCCAACTTGGCTAATTGAGCCACCTCCAGGGTATCCGCCTGTTTCCAGTAGCCACAGCTATAGATTAGGTTCTTATCCAACATGGCATGGTAAAGGTCGTTGCCTAAGTCGTAATGATGTTGGCCCACGGTGAAGGCGCGGTAAACCGATTGAAAATTGAGCAATTTCGCCTGAATAATTTGCAGAATCGTCCAATGTTTGAAGGCATTTTCCAGCTTACATCGGAGGAGTTTGGCGAAAAATTCATCCAGTTGGGCGCAATCCCACCAGCCATCCATGTAGGCTTCCCCTGCGGCGAGGGAACCCTCCGCGAGTAATCGGCCAAAGAAGCGCTCATCATGGACGTGGATATCCCAGGGGCGATCGCCATTAACTTCGATATCCGCCTGTTTGAGAATTTGTTGCACCGTTTCACGAAAGGCATTGGATGACGCTGAACCCCAAATTGCAACCATTGATCTATGCAGTCCTAAAGAACCCACTGTAGAATTACTGAAGATAGATTACCGCAAATCATCTTTAGGCCCTTATCCCTCAACACTTTATGACTATTTCATCGGCTCATTCCCACCCTAACCCTCAGACAGCGGTTAAGCTGGAATCCCTAGAGGAATTAATTAGTCCGTTGTCTGCCAAGGAGCAAACGGCGCTGCGCGATCGCCATCCGGTGGTGGTGCCCGTGAGTCGGCGGTTCATCAGTCGAATTTTGGTAGCTGCTCCCAGCTCGATAGTTTGGCAAACCCTGACGGATTATGGTAACTTCTCCCAGTTTTTGCCCACCGTAGTTTCTAGTCGGGTGGTGGAGTCGGAGGGCGATCGCCACATCGTCGAACAAGTGGATACCCGCACAATTTTGCTTGCTCCCGTTCGCACAACGGTACGTACCGAAAATATCGAAATTCCCCAAAAGCGGATTAACTTTCGCCTAGTGGGTGGTGACCTGAAAAAATTTGACGGCCATTGGCAACTCTACCCCGTTGCTACCCGTGAAGCCCCTGATATGCAGCAAACATTGTTGGTGCAAAGCGCGGAAGTGGATGCGGGGTCCGTCTTTTTTGAAGGCATCGTTCACACGTTGATTCCCGACAGCCTCAGGGCGAATGTGAAAGCGATTCGGGATGAGGCTGAGCGGCGAATCTAGTGAACCGGAGCTTTAACCCCAGCTTAAGGTTTTGCTTAGGAACAAAATAGGTCGGCTTCCGCTTCGCGGCGGCGACGTAATCCCGCTTCCGCTGCGCTGCCAGGGTTCCGATACTTAACAAATTGCTCCTTAATCCATGCCTTATCGGTCCAACGTTCCGGGGAATCGCAAACGCGAGTCATGGATTGAAAGTCAGCCCTCCCATAGAAGCCCTCCCCTAGGTTATAAGCGAAACTGTAGATAGCAGCCCGTTGGTTACTATTCATTTGCCCCCAAGTCGGAATCTTCTCCAGAAAGGGTTGGACCAAATGCGCGATATGGGCAACCAAATACGCTTCAGCTTCATCCCGCGTAATGATATCCCCAGATTTGACTGAGCGCCCATCTGGATACTTGGTTGTGCCATAGCCAATGGTGGGGACAGCCCACCCCTTAATGGGATCAGCATATGCCTTAGCCCGCCCATCGGGAAGCGCTTGACCATATCCTTCAAAAGTTTTTATTAATTCAATCCCTGCGTTGGGAATGGCATTGGATAGGGCCGCACCTGCCCCCTTTGTTGGCGGATTAGTCGTGGCGGCGGGGGGCATGGTGGCCGCTATAACCTGACCACCGTATAGGAGGTCGATCGCTCCTTCGTAGAGATACCAAGTGTTACGGCCTTTGATAAAGAGCTGTTGCCCTTGTTCATCTTGGCCCAGAGTTATTTTGAGGTGATTGCCCTCTGTTTTGTAAGACACAATTGGAAACCTGGTTCCTGCTTTGTAAAACTCTTTTTGGTCGAGAGGTAGGCTAGACCCTTGGGCGGCACTGGCTTTGAACCACGTATCTACCTTGGCCCGGATTTCGTAAATTGGGTTATTTTGTTGCAAAATTTCGATCGCTCCTTCGTAGAGATACCAAGTATTGCGGCCTTTGATAAAAATCTGTTGTCCTCGTTTATCTTTGCCTAGGGTGACTCGGAGGTGGCTTCCTTCCGTGCTGTAGGCCATGATTGGAAACGTAGTTCCGGCTTTGAAGAACTCCCTTGCGTTATCAGTCAGCCTAGACCCTTGGGCGGTACTGGCTTTGAACCAAGTATCGACTTTTGCTCGAATAGCATAGGGCATAGGACAAGACTCCGTAGGGTGAGGATACCTAAGAATTAATTTTAATATAGCTTGTGGGCTGCTCCTTCCAACAGGCTTGTTGCTTTAAACACAAAAAGTCAAACAGTGTAATGCGATCGCCTTTTTGCGGGGGAGAGTTTGAATGTGAGAATTGGCGGGGGAGAATTTGCGGAGGAGAGTTTGAATGTGAGAATTTGCGGGAGAGAGAGGTTGGGGGCGATCGCTATATCTTTACCCAACCCAGCAAACAAACTATTGCGTTTGAGTTTGAGCCTAATTCCGCTAGGATAATCAGACCAACTATTTGGGGTTAACTCTACGATGACGCAACCATTTATCCCTTCCACCCCCTCCCTTTCAACTGTTCCAGCCAATTTGGATGCGTTTTGGATGCCGTTTACCGCTAACCGCCAGTTCAAAGCCCATCCGCGTTTGTTGGTATCGGCCCAAGACATGTACTACACTAGTGAGGATGGCCGACAAATTTTGGATGGCACTGCTGGATTGTGGTGTGTGAATGCGGGACACTGCCGCCCTAAAATTACGGCAGCGATTCAAACTCAGGCAGCCAATCTGGATTACGCCCCTACGTTTCAGATGGGCCATCCAGCCCCGTTTCAGTTGGCGGAGCGCTTAGCTCAGCTTGCCCCTGAAGGATTGAACCGGGTATTTTTTGCTAACTCTGGATCAGAGGCGGTTGATACGGCCCTGAAGGTGGCGATCGCCTATCATCGGGTCCGGGGTGAAGGCACCCGTCAGCGCCTCATTGGTCGGGAGCGGGGCTATCACGGCGTGGGCTTTGGCGGCATTTCCGTTGGCGGCATTGGTGGCAACCGCAAACTCTTTGGCAGTTTGTTGAATGGGGTCGATCATTTACCCCACACCCATAGTCTGGCCCACAATGCCTTCAGCCACGGCCAGCCCACCTGGGGCGAGCACTTAGCGGACGAATTGGAGCGAATCGTGGCCCTGCACGATGCCTCCAACCTTGCCGCTGTGATTGTAGAACCTGTAGCCGGGTCCACTGGCGTATTGGTCCCCCCCCAAGGCTATTTGGAAAAATTACGGCAGATTTGCACCCAACATGGCATCCTCCTTATTTTTGATGAGGTGATCACCGGATTTGGCCGACTAGGTACCTGCTTCGGGGCGGACTACTTTGGCGTTGTGCCCGATATCATCACTGTTGCGAAGGGAATTACCAATGGCACGGTGCCCATGGGGGCGGTGCTGGTGCGGCAAGAGATCCATGATGCCTTTATGCAGGGACCGGAGCAGACCATCGAATTTCCCCACGGCTATACCTATTCCGGGCATCCCTTGGCCTGTGCAGCGGCGATCGCCACCCTCGATACCTACGCCGAAGACGGCCTGTTTGAACAGGCCGCTAATTTGGCCCCCTACTGGCAAGACGCGGTTCATTCGTTACGCGGTTTGGCCCCTGTGATTGATATCCGTAACATCGGGCTGGTGGCAGGCATCGAACTAGAGCCGATACCGGGTCAGCCGACAAAACGAGCCTATGATTCTTTGCTGCGCTGCTTTGAACAAGGGTTGCTGATTCGGACCACTGGGGATATCATTGCCCTTTCTCCTCCCCTAATCCTGCAAAAATCCCATATTGATCAAATGGTGGAGACCTTAGCCCAGGTTTTGAGGACATTGGCATGAACTAGAGTCGTCCGAAAATTGGCGATTGGTATGGGGTAGGTGAGGGCGATCGCCCCTCTTGCTTTAATGGTTGAGCCTAGATAGAACCTAAAGAAAATCTTAGAGTTCTGCCGCCGCCAAAGGGATTGCATCTGAGGGGAAAAACAGGTGCGATAAGATAGGAAACTGGAGGCTCGAATCTGACACAAGCCTAATTGACTGGCAAAACCTTCAAAGGTTCACCCCGTTGCCCATTACGACCACGACCCACCATTCACTTACCCACCACACCCATGACCCTAGATCCCCGCATCCCTTCCGGTCCCCTCCAACAAAAATGGGATTCCTTTAAAGAGCACTGCAAACTGGTGAATCCCAAGAACAAACGGAAGCATACCGTACTCGTGGTGGGTACGGGACTGGCGGGAGCGTCCGCAGCCGCAACCTTGGCGGAACTGGGCTATCATGTCAAAAGCTTTTGCATCCAAGACTCGCCCCGCCGCGCCCACAGCATCGCGGCCCAAGGGGGCATCAACGCCACCAAAAACTACCCCAATGATGGCGATAGCGTCTGGCGCTTGTTCTACGACACGATTAAGGGCGGCGACTATCGGGCGCGGGAGGCTAATGTTTACCGCTTAGCTCAAATTAGCGGTAATATTATTGACCAATGCGTTGCTCAGGGGGTACCCTTTGCGCGGGAATATGGCGGTGGTTTGGCGAATCGCTCCTTTGGCGGTGCCCAAGTCTCCCGCACCTTTTACGCTAAGGGCCAAACCGGGCAGCAGTTGCTGCTGGGTGCCTATAGCGCCATGATGCGGATGGTGGCAGCGGGACAAATCGACCTGTTTCCTCGTCGGGAAATGCTGGAGTTAGTGGTGATCGACGGGCAGGCGCGGGGTATTGTGGTGCGAAATCTGCTGACAGGGGAGTTGGAGCGCTACAGTGGGGATGCCGTCCTCCTCTGCACTGGGGGCTATGGCAATGTCTTCTATCTCTCTACCAATGGTAAGAATTCCAATGTAACGGCGGCTTGGCGCTGCCACAAGCGGGGGGCCTATTTTGCCAATCCTTGCTATGTGCAAATTCACCCTACCTGTATTCCAGTTTCGGGGGACTATCAGTCTAAACTGACCTTGATGAGTGAAAGTCTACGGAATGAGGGGCGGGTGTGGGTGCCCAAAAAAGAGGGGGATGGGCGATCGCCCAACGATATTCCCGAAGCCGAACGGGATTATTATCTAGAAATCCGCTATCCCGCCTTTGGCAACTTGGTGCCGCGAGATGTGGCCTCCCGCAATGCCAAGTACATGACCGACCAGGGTAAGCAGGCGGGAACGGGGGGACTAGCGGTGTACCTGGACTTTCGGGATGCGATCGCCCAAGTGGGACAGGATGCGATCGCCCAACGCTACGGCAACCTGTTCGAGATGTACCAGCGCATTACCAACGAAAATCCCTACGAAACGCCGATGCGAATTTACCCAGCGGTTCACTACACCATGGGGGGGCTGTGGGTGGATTACCACCTGATGAGCAACATTTCCGGTTTGTTTGTCCTAGGTGAGGCCAATTTTTCCGATCACGGAGCCAATCGCCTGGGAGCCAGTGCCTTGATGCAGGGATTAGCCGATGGTTATTTTGTGATTCCCGCAACTTTGGGGGATTATTTGGCCCAAACGTCCATGTCTACTGTGACTACGGAGCAAGATGAGTTTGTTGCCGCTGAAGTGGATGCCCGTGCCCGATTGCAGCGGTTATTGTTGATTCAGGGTAACAAAACGGTGTTGGCCTACCATCGAGAATTGGGCCAAATTCTGTGGGATCGGGTGGGGATTAGCCGCGATCGCCCTGGTCTGGAGGAGGCGATCGCTCTGATCCAGACCCTACGGGAAGACTTCTGGCAGAACGTCCGCGTCCCCGGTGAACCCAACACCCTTAACAAAAACTTGGAGCTAGCGGGACGGGTGGCCGATTTCCTTGAACTGGGGGAACTGATGGCGCGGGATGCCCTAGCGAGGGAAGAGTCCTGTGGTTGTCACTTCCGCGAGGAATACCAAACCGCTGACGGAGAAGCCCAGCGTAACGATGCCGAATTTAGCAGTGTTTTCGCTTGGGAATATGGGGATAACGGTCAGCCTCCTACGTTGCACCCGGAAGAGTTGGTATTTGAGGCAGTGGAATTGACCCAACGGAGTTATAAGTAAAGATCGCTTTTAGGGCGTTGCTGATAGACGGAATGATTGGGGTAGGGGCCATCCCCCCGTGGTGGCCCTGGTGCAAAAGGGTCGGCACGGGGGCACGACCCGTACAGGGGGAGGGGGGCACGACCCGTACAGGGGCACGGGGGCACGACCCGTACAGGGGGGCACGACCCGTACCAGTTTCATCCCCTAATTCAGCAATGGTGCTTTTAGGGAAGGCGATCGCTATCAATTAAGGAAGATTTATAAATAATCAATCAAGATCAACCAAGGGAATGGACCGACGAGGAAATTCTTCAACAAGTTAGTCAGATTGGAGTAGAGGGATGTGGTCATGTATTTGACAATCTTTCCTCAGAAGGACTGAAGCATGAACAATGGATTCAGGATTTCTGATGTCATAGTAGTCAGTTTTCCGTCACTGAGATTGATGGTTGGTAGTTTTTAAAGAGGACTCAACGTGAAAAAGAGTTGTCCGAAGATTGGGGTGGAGTACCCGCGCAGCGGGTACTCCACCCCAATCTTCGGACAGGTTTATTGGCGGTAATAAGCGAGACATTCATCAACAAATTGGCAATGCTGTTCCAGTTGAATTCGCACGAAAATTAGCTAAGAATATTCATAGTGCTTTAGTCTGTATTGATCGTAATCAAAGTTTTTCAACTCCATTGCAACAGCTTACTCTGTGTTAGAGGGTATCAACTTTAGGCGGTAGTGGGGCGAGGAGTGCCCCCACTACCGTTGATGTTGTTTCGCCTTAAAACGAAACCCGTTTTAGATAGATATCTTTTTTGCTCACTGGGTAACAAATCTAGTAAATTGCTAAGTTCATCGGAGGGTTTGGGGACTAGTAATGCACACCGGAGGAGGGACCAAAGACTATCGTGACAAATGGTGACAATTGCAGCGTTCTAGCTTATTTATGCAAAAACAGATGATACTTTAGGGAGCAAACGAATTGCTAGCAGACGTATCTAGCAAAAGTATCTAAATACTTGGTGGTAGTTAAGGCACAATGACAGCAGCGGTAACATCGGCCCCCGGAGCCATATCCCAGTTCGTCAATATGGTGTTGGGCATCAAACCCATTTTCAAGGTGGCCAAACATCAGGCACGGGCCATGATGGTGAAACGGGCGGCAACCATTGGGGTTGATTGGCCCGGAGAAGTAGCGGCATTGCGATCGCGCCACCCCCATCCCCCATCTCCCATTACCTTGTCTGCCGTGGCGAATATTCCCCTCCATCCCGATTGGGACGCTGAACTGGCCCAACTTCGCAATGACAATCTGGTGTATCCAACCTATTACATCAGCCCCTTCCATGCCTATGAGGAAGGCAACATGGGATGGTTTCCAGCCCTAGAAGTGGATGTTGCCTCCAAAACCGTTCATGCCAAAATTTGGCCAGAGGCGGGTGCCCAAGGAGATGCTCAACTGCGCCAGAGCTATCATGATGTGCTTAAAACAGTTTTACCGACGGCTCCGGTGGATATTCTGGATGTGGGCTGTAGCGCAGGGCATAGCACCATGGGGTTGCGATCGCTCTATCCCCAGTCCCACTGCACCGGAGTAGAATTATCCCCCTACTTCCTCACCGTAGCCCAATATCGAGAACGCCAGTTAGTGCAACTCAGTGGCTCAGCCCCAGTTCTTCATCCCATTCGCTGGGTTCACGCCCTAGGCGAAGATACCAAACTTGAATCCGCCTCCTTTGACCTCACCTCCATTTGTTTGGTCATGCACGAACTCCCGGCTAGCGCCACAAAAGCCATGCTAGGGGAAATGCGGCGGCTGTTGCGTCCCGGTGGCCATGTTGCCATTATGGACATGAACCCCAAATCCGAAATTCACGCCAAGATGCCTCCCTATGTGCTGACTTTGCTCAAAAGCACCGAACCCTTTTTGGATGAATATTTTGGCCTTGACTTGGAACAAGTAATTTACGATGCCGGATTTACGACTCCAACCGTCAAATGCAATAGCCCGCGTCATCGTACGTTGATTGCTCAAGTTCGCTAATCCCACAGCCGTAAAACTAATCCAATGACTGTACCGCTGCATTTGTTGTTGGAAATGAGATTAATGGTACCTGTTTTAGCCTCAGAATGACTGGTGGTTTAAACCGCTACCTGAGCAAATGCTAAACATATACGATCAATGTGTTGCTGTGTGTTGAGTTAAGCCCAGTAGTGTAAAGGGCTGAGTATCCTGCATTACCGTTTCTCTACTTGAAGCGATCGCCCATTGCCATCAGGAATTAAGCTTTGTTCAGGGAAAAACTTAATTGAGTCATCCAACATGTTTGTACGGTAACTTTATCGGGAATACTATATGGGATGTCTACTGCTTGGATCATGTTCTTTAATCCAGAAAACTGTCGAAATGAAACGGAGGTTGAAAGCAAGTTCGTAGTGCAGTATTTATTACCTGCACTAGGATATAGCCCCCAATCTTGGAATCAAGAGGTATCGTTAGGTAATATTCGCCTTGATTTTCTGATATTTACAGCACAGTTTTTGCCGATTCGTTTGGGTAGAGATTCACCGCTTAGTCTGGTCGTAGAGGCAAAAAGCCCCCGCCACCATCTCAATCCTCACATTACAAAGCTGAGGTATTATCTGACCCGTCTGAGTATTCCTTACGGCGTGTTGACAAATGGTAAAGACTTTCGGATTTTTGAACGGGATGGAGCAACCATTCGGCTCATTTTTCAGTGTCGAGGAACAGAGGTAGAAACAAAACTGACTGAGATCAAATCACTCATTGGGTATGCAGAAATTCAACAGCGATGGCTTGGGCCATCACTTCCCGATCTAAATGCTAGACAATCGTTCCAAACCATTACAGTAAGCAAATGTTCCATTGATAACTCTGAAAATTTTGATCCTACTATTCCAGGACAATCCAATAGCTTAAAAGTTATAGATAGTAGTGTAAGTAATCTTAACTTTGAAGTGGTTAATGAGATTGAAATCAAGCCTGTGATGATTAATCCGGCAAGCATAGAGTCCCCTAATAATTCTTTACAAGGAGCCAATAAAATGAAAACGATCGCTGTTTATCATAACAAAGGTGGCGTGGGAAAAACGACAACGGTTGTCAATCTTGCCGCCGCATTAAGCAAGCAAAAGAAACGGGTGTTAATTATTGATTTGGATAGCCAAGCCAATACCACATTTGCAGCAGGTCTAGTCAAATTTGAGGAAGAAGAAAACGATACGTTAAAAAATAGTAATGTACTGCATCTGCTTAGCTCAGAAGACTTTTCTCCCATTAAGGAAGTTGCTCGAACAGCTCATTATTGTTCTCCTTCAGTCGATGTAGTTCCTTCCCATATTGATTTAATGGGTGCTGAGAATGATTTAAATAGCCTTGATCATAGCCGTGCAATTCTGATTCAAAAGCTACGGGATGTTAGTCATGATTACGATATTGTCCTGATTGATACACCGCCTTCATTAAACTTGTATGCTAGGATTGCGCTGATTGCCGCAGACTACTTAATTATTCCATCGGATCTCAAGCCATTTGCCAATCAGGGTCTAAATAATGTTAGGAACTTGATTAAAGATGTCAACAGTTTTCGGAAGCTGGTCACTAAGCCTCCAATTGAAATTCTGGGGGTGTTGCCAACCAAGGTTTCAACAAATAGTCGGTTTCGGCAATCGACCTTACCTAAACGCATTCAAGCCGTTACTGAAAAGTATGGGTTTGCCGTAATGGAAAGTATTATTTTTGAGCGGGAAGATCTGGCTAAATGTTCTGAGCGAATTGAAATATTAGGGGAGTTAGAAATTCCTGATCCTCAATCGGTTTTGGATTTTAAGCCGGGTTCAGATGCGGCGATCGAGTTTGATGAGTTAGCGCTAGAAGTGTTGAGGAAAGTGGCGTAGATGAAATTACCAACTAAATTGGTTGCGGTCAAGAAAATTAGCTCTGAAGTGGCGCGATCGCAATTCTCTACCGAAAACATCGAGCAGATTGCTCAGTTAATTATTGCCGTTGAAGGGGTGATTAATCCTATTATCCTCAGACGCACTAGTTTAGAATCCTACGAAGTTGTTCAAGGTCATCTTGAATATTATGCCGCACTTAGAGCCAGAGAAATCAATCCCCGCAAAGGGGAGATGATTCAGGCTATTATGCTTGAAACTGAGAATGAAGAGGCGATTTTAGCCCAAGTCGATTGTTTGCGATCGCAATCAACCTTACCACTTGATCCGCCTGTTCCTTCACCAAATAAGCTTGAAGTTAGATTGACTAATCTGGAAAAAATCTTCCAGACCCAGTTTGAGGCATTAAGACAGGATAATCAAAAACTAGAGAGCCAAATTAGGACGCTACAGAAAAATATGAACCATACTATTACTTCCCCCCAAATCGACCAGAATCATGTTATTGATAAAATTGTTGATCGATTAACAAGAATAGAAGAATTACTGAACAGAAGAGTTAGTGGTACTTCCAGAAAGAAGACTCTTGAGGAACTAAAACAAAATCCAATTGATCTCAACCAGGCTTCTGCTGTTCAGCTAAGCACTGTACCACAAGTCGGTCCAGCCACTGCGAATAGAATTATTGAGTGGAGAGAAGTGCATGGGTCTTTCAGCAATATTGATGATTTAAGTAAAATTTTTTCACCCCAAAAGATTAAAAGTAATGGATGGCATGAGTGTTTCACGGTAGAGTAGTGGGCTATGGTGAATCTAGGCTCAATAAATAACCAAAATGCTCAGTTATCTGAAAGGTGCTATTGTTGGCACCCAAACTATCAATAGCAATCGTATTATTCTAGTTTTAGACGTTAACCAAGTTGGCTATGAAATTCAAGTCACCTCTCGCTTGGTTGCTGACCTAAAACCAGCAGATGGTCTGGTGCAAATTTATACCCATCTCAATGTGAGAGAAGACAATTTATCACTGTTTGGGTTTAGTTCGGTGGCGGAGCGGGACTTGTTTCGCCAACTGGTGGCCGTGAGTGGCATTGGTCCCCAACTGGCCATGGCTTTGATTGACACCTTTGCTCTGCCGGACTTGGTGCAGGCGATCGTGTCCGGTAATACCAAAATGCTGGCTCGTACTCCTGGTGTCGGGGCCAAAACAGCGGAACGGATTTCACTGGAACTGCGGAGTAAGCTGTCAGAATGGCGAGAAAAATCGGGATTAACCACAATTCCCGATGCCGCTCCCACCATCGGTATTCAAGAAGATGTGGAAATGACCTTACTCGCCTTGGGCTACACCACCACGGAAATCACCCAGGCTTTGCAAGCGGTGGGGCAGAATACCGCATTGGCTAAAAATGCGGAAGCGGAAGCCTGGATTCGGGAGGCGATCGCTTGGTTAAGCCGTTAAGGTATTAACTACGGGTATCACAGCCACAAGCTGAATTGATGAGGGATTCAAAATGTGAGGCAAGAAAACGCAGGTTTGGCAACATTTAATGAAGATTCGTACTAGGTAACAAGCACGTAGATAGCAATAATGTTACAAGAAAGTGAAGGAGAAGCCAGTGGTTTCTTGGTTGTAATTCTTTTGGAGATTGGTTAACGATGGCAGAATGTGGTAAACGCAAAGGTTCCGGCAAGTTGAAGGGTCCAGATTGCTCCGGAGGCAGACCTTGCCGAACTTGTGGCGGATGTGGAGAGGTGGGGCCTTGCCCGGATTGTAAGGGGAAGGGGTCAGTTTGATCCATGGTCGCTGCCGTAACTGCCGTGGGCAGGGACGGCGATCGCCTCTCCCCTGTAGAAATGGTTAACGAGCATGGAATTGCCCCTATCTTCAGAGGGCGATCGCACTGGATGAGTGTTGAATCGATGGCTGAGGATGGCTGATGTAGCCTATTCCGCCAAGTACGACATAATTAATGTTGTAGTAGGGTCAAAACCTGACTAATCCTGACTAATATTATAGTCTCCTTCTTGCTCCTATAGAAGCCAAGTCATCATGAAACTCCATCTTAAAATTTGGCAACAAGCCAATGCCCAAGCTCCTGGACAATTTAACACTTATACGGTGCCCAATGCCCAACCAGATATGTCGTTTCTGGAACTGCTGGATGTTTTGAACGAGCAATTAATTGAGCAGCAGCAAGTCCCAATTGAGTTTGATCATGACTGTCGTGAGGGCATTTGTGGGTCGTGTAACTTGATGATTAACGGTCAGGCCCATGGTCCCCAGCAGAAAACGGCCACCTGTCAGCTTTATTTACGTCATTTTCAAGATGGGCAGACCATTACCGTGGAACCGTGGCGGGCAAAGGCGTTTCCGGTGGTGAAGGATTTGGTGGTGGATCGCTCAGCCTTCGATCGCATCATAATGGCGGGGGGATTCATTGCGACTAAAACTGGGTCAGCCCCAGACGCTAACGCCATTCCCGTGCCCAAGGAAAATGCTGACCTCGCTTTCGATTACGCCGCTTGTATTGGCTGTGGCGCTTGTGTGGCTGCCTGTCCTAATGCCTCGGCTTCCCTTTTCACAGCGGCCAAAGTGTCCCACTTGGCCCTGATGCCCCAAGGTCAGGTGGAGCGGCGGCAGCGGGTGCGGGCCATGACCGAGCAAATGTCAGCCGAAGGGTTTGGTGATTGCTCTAATCATGGGGAATGTGAGGCGGTATGTCCCAAGGGGATTTCCATTGGTGCGATCGCCCACATGCGCCGGGAATATTGGGGTAGCCTATGGCCTGGGTTCAAGGCATAATTTAGGGACGATTAGGGGCTATGTCCCTATAGCAAGCCACGGTAACGGATAAAGATAAGAATCACCGCCCACGACCCTAGGGCTACCTTGAGCGCCACCAAGATATTGAGCAAGGGAATCCAACCGCCACTCAACAATGCGCCTAATTCTCCTTGGGGCAGTTCCAGCCCTGCCAGACTTAGAACTGCGATTATCATAAATAGAACGACGGCGACTTTTTCCCAGATTGCAGCATTCCATCGTTGATATAGCTCATCCATCAATTTTGAGGAAGAGGTAATGGCCACTAAGCCAATGGCCGTTCCCCCGGCCACCCCCGCCGCAAATCCGCCCCCTGGGCTTAAATGCCCCCGAATGGCTAATTCAACCCCAATTAAGGTAGCGATCGTTGCTCCTAGGCGAGCTAACACAATCGAAGGGTGATCGGTAAATTGATAAACCGTGCAGGATGGTTGCTCGTTCGACAATAAAAACCGGGCACCCATAATGGCAATCGTGAACACCACGACTTCAAAAATGGTGTCGTAAAGGCGGTTACGAAAAATGACCCCGGATACGGCATTAGGGACACCGCTATCTTCCACGATCGCCTCTACAATGCCGACATCCGCTATTTCTAGCGTAGGCTCTAAAAAAAGGAAACCCTGAATAAATAAAACGACTGCCGATGCAATATAAATCCACTTCATCGCTAGGCTCCCTTAATCTTTTCAAGATCAGATTGTTCAAAAATTGATTGGGTCGAGCCTGGGAGCGGGGGTTCAAGGGTATTCGGTAACGAGACATAGACAGAAGTGGCCACTTCTTCTGACAAGTTTGATAGGATCGAGTGCAATCGCGGTACCCTAGTACGCAGTTCATACAAAGGGTCATTTTTATGGTTTTCCTGATCCGTTGTCTCTTTCAAACCAGACTCTTTTTCCACCGACATAACAGAATTTTGGTTAATGGCAATCGTGTGAACATTTTTTTGTTCTAGGGCTGTATTCAAGGCCGTTAGGCTAGGATAGGGCACTAATTCCAGCCGTAGATGCTGATGTTGTAACGGTTGACGTAGGGCATCGGTTAAACGATCCAACGATTCGCTCTGGGATGGTTCTGGTGATTCCAGTATTCCTAATCTCATACTTAAGGATGAACGAACGGCGATCGCATACAACGTAATCGATAACATCGTACCCACTAGGGCTTCGGTTAACGCCACATCGGCTGCCCCAAAGAGGGCGTACACTAAGGCGGCAACGGCCCCAACAATACCCCGTAAAACTAAGGCGTAATAGGGATTTTTCTGGACTACTAAAATGGTAGCGGTGAGCGGGAGGAGGAGGGCGATCGCCACCCCGTAAATGTCATTAATAGAATCATTCACGCTGCCCACCTCCACTCGAACAATAGGCTAAGACATAGCCCAGTACGGTGTTCCAAATCATTAGGGAAATAAGGGCCAAAATTAATAAGGGCCATTCACGGGGGATCTTTAACAGCAATCCCACGATAATACTCATCGATCCAAGGGTATCAGATACTGAAAGGCTATGGAGTTTGAAAAGGACAGAGCGATCGCCCAATAATGGCACCGTGCCCCAAAACCAAAAGACAATACCTAGACCAATGCAAAAATAACTAATTATATCAATTCCTAAGGAAATCATTGGGCCTCCAGGCGGCGAATGACATGGGATAGCAACATTAATGCGGCATTCCCGACACTCAGAATCAGAACACCAACCACCCCGATCATCCAATCATCCCGTAGTACGGAAATGACCAAAATCATGATTGAAGTCTTACTAGAAATACTAGAAAACGCTAACATTTTCTGCCAAATATTATCATCTTGCCATGCTTCATAAATAGGAATCAAAAGGATTAGAATCATAATAATGGGAATACCGATCATTTTATTTTATCTCTTCTAATCTTTTTTTCGACGACAAACTCGATGAACCTCGTACCACCCATCTTCTTGATAGTTTAAAACAATGGTTTTCGGGGTGAATGTAATCAAAAATATATCTAGAAATATTAGCCCTGGAGTTCGATTTGGCTTCACTTGTTCTAGAGTTATATCTTCTTTTTCATGGGGAAATAAAATCATCTCAATGGCTTCAATATAAGCTTGAGGAATAGCGACGATAATTTCCCAGAGTACTCGCACCCACTCACTAATAGCCGATGGATGAATGATATTTCTTGGTAAGAGGATGACTACAATAATGCCGATGACGATATTGGCAAGACTACCATCAGCCGTTAGTAAAAACCAAATGACTAAGCGTAATAAAAGATCAAGATATCCAATCATTACAATCTCCTCTCCATCAGTACTAATGACTTAAACCCCATGCCACCCATTCAGGGTTCAACGTGACCTCATTTCCGGTAGCGGCTATCAGCATCAGGATTGTCCGTCCTCAATGGCACGGGTATCCAAGGTGGGATAGTCCCGTGAAAGTTTCATCACGCCCACCAGCATCAGGGCTTGGATGGAAAATCCGATGACAATAGCCGTGAGGATGACGGCTTGGGGAACAGGATCAGCGTAGGCGATCGGGTTCACCTCAACCGTTCCATTGCCACTGTTCACTGCTTGAATACCTCCACTTCCAAGGGAGGTGAGGATGGGGGTCCATTTGCCGCCTCTAGCGGCTACTAGGATGTAATAAGCAATCACGCCTGTACTCATTACATCCATGGCTAGGATTTTCATCATCAGATTTCTTTTGAGAATGATGCCCAAAAATCCACAGAGAATGGTGGCGGACATACAAGCTTCTAAAATCAGTTTGGTCATAATGATGAATTGCTTCTAAATTAGAATCGCCTATGAATTACTTTTATGCGTTACCTTGAACCTGATGCTTGAGCCAAAATCAGCTTACTTATAACTGTTGCTGATGGACTATTGCTAAGACTATTGCTAACGTCATTTGGGTTGGGGTTGGGGCCAATCAAATTGCTATTAGGGCAAATAAAATAGGCAACCCAGCCCATAGATCGTCTTTAGCCTTCCGTTGAAATATTCGCCTGGGAAGTAGCCGTAGTGGGCATGTTTGCTTCCAGTTTTGAATCAGTAATAGTACCGGGATCAAAATCAGGATATAAGCCTGTGACAGCATCCTGTAAGGCGGATACCCTATCCGCATATAAATGCTCGGCTGGTAGCCGTTTGAACAATTTGAGCGCATCCAACCGTCGCTTTGTTTGTCCCGATGCACCAATTACAAAGACTTTTCGCCCCTCTTCCATTGCTTCTTCAATGGCATTTTCCAGCGCTAGGGAAGCCGTTACGCCCAAATGGGGTACGTCGCTGAGATCAAATAGGATCAAATCACAATCACTAATGGCGTTGTGTTCACGGGCGATCGCCTTAGCCACTCCAAAAATCATCGGACCCCTCAGTTGGAATAGCAGGACTCGACCATTGGCTTCTTCCAACCACCGCTTCTCATCAGAGTTGAGTTGGACCGCATCATCGGCATCGGTAATGATCTGGACCCCATCTTTGGCCTGGATGGCACTCATCCGATCAATGGTCAAAACATTAGCAATAAAGACCCCCAAACCCACTGCCGTAATTAGATCCACCAGTACGGTGAGGGCAATAACCCCGTACATGATCAGTGCACCCTTGATGGAAACCTGATGGGCACGCTTGAGGAACCCCCAGTCGATGATGTCCACACCCACCTTCAGGGCAATTCCAGCTAGAACAGCTAGGGGAATAACCGCTGTCAACTGGGCTGCTCCTAAAATGACCACGAGCAATACGCCAGACCGCACTAGACCCGACAGGGCAGTGCGCCCCCCCGTTTGAATATTCACCACGGTACCCATGGTGGCCCCTGCTCCGGCCAACCCACCAAATAAGCCAGATGCAATGTTACCCAGACCCTGACCAATTAATTCCTTATTGGAATCATGTTCAGTTCGGGTCAAACTATCAGCAACCACAGAGGTTAAAAGGGCATCGATACAACCCAACATCCCCAACACTGCCGAATCCACGATTAGGCCCCGCAACATACCGAAGTCGCCAAAGTTGGGGACTTGCATGGCGGGAAATCCCATGGGAATTTCGCCAATACGTCGGATATCCGTGCCTTGGAACAGGACGAGGGACAGAATGGTTCCCGCAATTAATGCAATCAATTGGGGGGGGACTAGGCGCTTGATGCGGGTAGGCATGAACCAAATAATGGCCACTGTTACCAATGCCAGAATCGTTTCGGCTGGCTGGACATTGGCGGCTAGCTCCGGCAGGGATCGGAGTGCCCCGATGACTCCCCCCGATGGACTCGCTTGTCCCAAAAATGGGGCAATTTGTAGAATGACGAGGATAATACCAATCCCAGACATGAAGCCTGAAATAACGGTGTAGGGCATCATTGTGACGTATTTGCCCAGCCGTAGCATCCCAAACAGAATTTGGAATAGACCCGCCAACATCACGACGGTGAAAGCCATGGCCATGCCATGTTCCGGGTCAGCAGTGGTGAGCTTAGCAATCACCGCTGTCATAATGACCGTCATTGGCCCTGTTGGCTCGGAAATTAAGGTGGGGGTGCCCCCGAATAAGGCGGCGAAAAAGCCGACTAAAACAGCGCCCCATAATCCGGCGGCGGCCCCAGCTCCGGAGGCCACGCCAAATGCTAGTGCCATCGGTAAGGCAATGATAGCGGCGGTCACGCCACCGAAGATATCGCCCCGAAGATTACGAAAATGAATTGTATTGGTTATTTGCATTGTGCAATTCCTACAGAATGATTACTGCTTCTGGGTTTCGGCTTTAGCTTGGCGAGGCGATCGCCCCGCCATCGACAACCTAATCTACGACCCGTTAATTAACCCGTTCATCGCCCAACCCATATCAAATTCAAGTTGTTCCCGCCCATAGAGAACAACACCCCAACCTCCCTTTTTTAAAATTTAAAGCAAAATTTCAACTATAGACCTACATAAATCAATATTTAGTTTTCCATTGATTAAAATCTAGCTATAAATTTGATCCAGCGCAATCCTCCTATTTCTGATGATTTGTAATAGAAGGAAAAAGAAAAACTTATTGGATTCTCACCACACCAGTGACAAAAGTATGCTACTTATCTTCAGAATTGAGTGCCCTTGTTAGGGGTGATGGCCTCGGCCATAGTGGAAAGTTAGCCAAGAGCGCTAAGGTCAGATGGGGTTCTCGTCCCCAAGCTGAATCGATCGCTAGCCTAGGGTCTACAATCGAGGCATGTGATGAGAATAAAGCGTGTACCCAACGTTTGAGCAACAATATCAACGTCTCCGCTATCAGTTGGCGGGGGGCTTTCTAGCTTTTGGTGCGGTGATGGGAATCGGCACCATTGGTTATGCGATCCTTGAAGACTGGCCCCTGTGGGATGCGCTCTACATGACCGTTATTACACTGTCAACGGTTGGTTTTTCTGAGGTCCATCCCTTAGATTTAGCCGGACGTAAATTTACGATCTTGCTGATTTTTTTGGGCATTGCCAGTATCGGTTTTATTGGAAACCGAATTACGGAGGCCGTGTTTCAGGGGTATTTTCAAGAAGGCTTTCGTTTACGCTTACGGCGACAGATCATGAATAACTTATCGCGACATTACATCGTGTGTGGCTTAGGGCGCACGGGACAGCAAATAGCCCATGAATTTGCTGCCGAGCGCATTGATTTTGTGGGTATTGATTCTGCTGCTGATGCGATCAAGGAGGCCGAAACCCATATCATTTCTCCGGAAGGGCACACTTTTGCCTCCTTGTTAGGTGATGCCACTTTAGATGAAACGCTGATCAATGCCCAGATTGAACGGGCGAAGTGTATTGTGGCGGCCCTGCCCTCGGATGCGGAAAATCTGTATATTGTGCTGTCGGCCAAAACCTTGAATAAGGAAATTCGGGCGATCGCTAGGGCTAATTCTGAAGAAGCGGTGAAAAAGCTGCAACGGGCCGGGGCAGATGCGGTGG
>JAYKIC010000204.1:0-4229 GCA_035284985.1 Leptolyngbyaceae cyanobacterium | reverse complement strand
CAAGTTTGAAATCCAGCAGACGATGAATGTAATCGAAGGGTGCTCCCAACTTTTGACCGCCAGGGGTGTCTTTGAAGATGGCTGAAATCCGCCGCTGGACGTGCATTTGGCTGGTGTCAATCGGTTCGCTGTAATACAGTCGGGGTAATGTCGTCCGATAGGCTCGCAGCAGAAAAGCCGCTTCCACCAAGTCCCCCCAGGATTGTTTAATTGCCAAAGCTGCCAAATCCGGGTCGTATAAGCTACCTTCTGCCATCACCCGATTCACCGCAAGCTGCATCTGCTGCTTAATTTGCTCTAGGGATAACTCTGGCACCGCCACATCTCCCCGCCGCTTGGCCTTGAGTAAGGCTTCAGCATTTTGGATGGCCTGTTCTCCCCCCTTTACCGCAACGTAGGGCATATCACTCTCCCAAATTTAACTGAGTTACTTCAATTTATTAGCTCAATTTGTAAGCTCAACCTGAAAACTGTAACCATGCTTCTCAAACCCCAGGGATTCATAGAAGGCGTGGGCTTCTTTGCGTCGGAGATTACTGGATAGGGCCAGCTTGTAACACCCAGTGGCTCGACACTGGGCGATCGCCACCTCCATCATTTGCCGCCCAATCCCTTTGCCTTGGAAGTTGGGATCGACCGCCACCCCTTCCACCACACCGGAGGGACTGCCGTGATGCACCAGGTTATCCATCACCAACAGGGCAAAGGTGCCCACTGGCTTGTGATCCAACTCTGCCAACGTGGCGACCCATAGGGTGTAGTTGGGATACTGCTGAGTGCGCTTGAAAAACCGTTCAGCATCAGCTACGGTCAAGCTGGAATCGAGATCCACACCGGATTCACGATACAGCCTGATGATGTCTGGCAAGTCTTCTAGGGTAGCCAATCGAATTGCTAGATCCATGTTTATGCCTCCGGTTTTTGAGCAGTCTTGGGGACAACTTGAGCGGTGCGGGGTAGACCGATTACCTGCTGCTCGGCAAAGCACCAAGCATCTACTCCCAGGGGATAATCCGTAGCCATCTCCTGCCACTGCTGCCAGAAGGATTGATGGAGGGACGTTTGCAGGGCGATCGCCCCCCAAATTCCCGGTCCTTGCAAAGTGACCGTATCCCCTACGTGCAAAGACGGTAGCTGGATCAGCAGCGAGGTGGAAGCTTCCGGATACTCGGCGGTACCCCACTTAAACTCATCTAAGTTAGGCATGGTCTCACAGTCGATCATGACAGCGAAATCCGCTGCTTCGGGATGGGCGGTAAAGCGGCATCCGGTATGAAATAACAGCCAGGATTTCACGGCTTCCGGCAAACCGGGCTGGAGCCAGA
The DNA here is from genome assembly GCA_035284985.1 of Leptolyngbyaceae cyanobacterium. Taxonomy (GTDB): domain Bacteria; phylum Cyanobacteriota; class Cyanobacteriia; order CAKZMO01; family CAKZMO01; genus JAAHGY01. Next base: position 2,904 of record JAYKIC010000204.1, on the reverse strand, counting down.
CCGTTGTTTCCAAATCCATTAGGGTGAGGCAAGCGGCGGCGCATCCGGGGGAGAGTCCCGCTGGAGCCGTGACCATCGCGGTTGTCTGGGGATGACCAGGGCGAGCCAAGGCATCCAGCAGGGCGCGAAAGGTTTGCTGGGCATCGTGAACCGGGTCATGAAAACCGGGTAGTTGGGTAATGGGCGGAGTCACCATGTCAACCCTCCCCCCGCAATAGGGTGAAGAAATTGACGCGGGTGGATTCCACTGCCGCTGCCTCCTCCGATTGTTGAGCGATCGCGGCGGCGTAGAGTGGTTCAATCACCTGGGTTTGCACCGTTGCTTGCCAGTCGGGATGCTGGAGCAGGGCATCACAAACCGCTGCCAGTTCCGCATGACGCTGCGATCGCCCCGCCACATAGCCAAAGCCAGCGGTACTCGTTTCCGCAGAAGCCAACTGCACCACACAGCGGGTGATGGTCATCTCGCCTACATTGAACGGTTGCCCATCGCCCTCGGCCCGTCCCCGCACCATCGCCAAACCAATTTCGGGCGATCGCAAAAAGCCATACTCCGGCAGGGTTCCCAATTGCTCCACCTGCGCCTCTAACAATGGTAATGGGGCTTTGGCTAAGACTGCCATCCATCGCGATCGCCCCTGTGTCGGGTCTGTATTTACCATGACTTAACCCTGAATTAACCCGTGCTTAAATTTGTATAGACATCTAGACAACTTATTGAGTATTATACAGGCTACCGTTCAATTTTTCTGGATTGGATCGACTATATTTTTTCAGTGGCGATCGCGCCATCAACACCTGCCCGTCCAATTTTGCCCGTCCACTTTTATCCAGCCGATGCACCAAGACGATCAGCCACTATATTTGCAAATTGCCAGCGAATTACGGCGCAATATTCAAGAATCTGTGTTTAAGGTGGGCGATCGCCTGCCCACCGAAACGGAACTGAGCGATCGCTTTGGGGTGAATCGTCATACCCTACGGCGGGCGATGGAGGTGTTGCGGCAGGAGGGCATCGTCAGGGTTGAGCGGGGGCGGGGAATGTTTGTGATGTCCGCCCCGATTGCGGTTCCGTTGGGTAAGCGGGTACGGTTTAACGAAGCCCTTAAAGCCCAATCCCTCACTCCCACCTGGGAAGTCCTACGCATCGTCACCCTCCATGCCGATGGCAAATTGGCCCAGCGCTTAGAAATTGAGGTGGGCGCAGCGGTTGTGTTATTCGAGCGGCTCAGTTTGATTGACCATATCCCCATTAGCGTCGCCAGCAGCCATTTTCCTAGTCAGATGTTTCCTGGACTGGTCCAGCATTGTCAAACCTATCGCTCCATTTCTCACCTGTTGCGGCAGGAATACGGACGGGATCATATCCGACGTTGCACTCACCTTTCTGCCCGTCTGGCTCAATCCAGTGATGCCCAACTGCTAAAAATGCCAGCCAATGATCCAATTTTGCTATCAGAGTCAATTAATGTGGACCAGGATGGTGTGGTGATTGAATATGGGGTGACTCGCTTCCGGGGCGATCGCATGGAGTTGGTGCTGAACCATGAAGCCTAGCCTCCGTGGGGAAAAGCCATACACCGTGACCCGTTGGGGAAGAGGAATTGAGTGTCCTACGCTAATTTCCTAACCAAATCTCTCCCATTCTTTAAACAAACCTTACTCTAAGCGGCATCAAAACTTAAACTGCTCCCTTGAAAATGTTTTTGACTTAGAAAAATATGGGTTTGTCTAGACATCTATATCTATACCGATTTTTCGGTGGGGAACTCATTTTGATCTCAGGTCATTAATTGTTAAGTGGGCAAGAGCAACGTATGCGATCAGCAACACAGAGTTCCCTTGAAGATTCGTTGACCACTCCGGCTGTAAAAATACAGGGGTTATCCAAATACTTTAAGGGGCAACCCGCCCTCCAAGATGTGAGTTTGGAAATCAATGTGGGCGAGATGGTAGCACTCGTGGGTGCATCTGGGTCCGGCAAATCAACGCTGTTGCGGAACATTAACGGTCTGCAAGAGGCCCAATCGGGCAGTGTTGAAATCTACGGTTCTGTTCTTCAGAAGGATGGTCAAATTCACTCACGGGTTCGCTCACTGCGGGGCCAAGTTGGTTTCATTTTTCAGCAATTTAATCTGGTCAATCGACTCACGGTGCTGGAAAACGTCCTAGTTGGCGACCTATCGCAATTTCCCCTCTGGCGTACCCTAGTGCGGCGATTTACCCCTGAGCAAAAGAAAAGAGCATTATCGGCTCTGGATCGAGTGGGTATTCTTGACCAAGCCTACAAGCGAGCCGCATCCCTTTCGGGGGGACAACAGCAGCGGGTGGCGATCGCCCGCTGTTTGATGCAAGGAGCCAAGATTATCCTCGCTGACGAACCGATCGCATCCCTTGACCCCGAATCAGCCCGTAAGGTGATGGAGTTGTTAACCAGCCTCAACCGAGATGCTGGAATTACCGTGGTGACTTCCCTCCACCAAGTGCAAATGGTGCGCCGATATTACGACCGAGCGATCGCCCTCCGGGATGGTCAGGTGCGGTTCGATGGGCACACCAACCTCTTGGACAATCAGCGATTGAACGACATCTATGGTGCTGCTGCCGAAGAGTTAATTCTCAGCGGTCACGGTGAAGTATTTGCCACCTGAATGGGATTTTCAACGGTTTTGCTGATGGGTTTCTCAACGACTATTCCACTGCAAATAGCTGGGCGCGATCGCCCCAAGGAGTAGTCAAAGTTGGAAAAGCTGTTCACTCACACAAGCACATCTAGTGCCGATTTCTAGTTCAAATTTCTAGTTCAAGTTATCCGTTAAACCATTTTTAAGCCAAGGAACGTAATTATGTTGAGCGAACTGTTGACAAAGCGACTCTCCTTCCTCATTGTCTCAGCGATGGGGG
>JAYKIC010000203.1:0-13690 GCA_035284985.1 Leptolyngbyaceae cyanobacterium | reverse complement strand
ATTTTCTAAACTTTGTAAATAATCTGTCAAAGATTGACGGTCTGGTTCAATCGGATAGATTTGCCGTAGTAAACGATAAGGAAAAATTTGACCAATGACACTGGCAACCTTGAGGGTTAATTGCTGTCCCGAATCTAAGCGGTCAATCCGGCTAGTCACCACTCCTTCAATGGTGTCCGGCATGGGAATTGTGCTGACATCTACTTCTGGAGAGAAAGAACACACCCCATTTTCTACCGTTAGCACCCCTTGTTCTAGCCAGGAATACACCAACTCTTCGCAAAAAAACGGATTGCCCTGGGCTTTGGTCTGTAACAGTTGGGTAAGTTGACCGGGAAGATTGCTAATGCCTAATCGCTGTCGTACCAATTCCAAACTATCATCCGCTGGTAAGGGTTCCAGTTTGATATATTCTATTTCTGGACTTAGAATAAACTCTTGGGCTAACGGCAATGGCTCGACTAACGGACGGGTGGCGACAACCAGTAGTAAGGAGGGTATCTGTTGTTGGGCGATCGCCAATGCCAATGCCCAAGATGCCGAATCAAGCCAGTGGGCATCATCAAGAATTAACACCGTCGGCACCGCTGAAGATGCTGTTCGAAGCATATGTAAACAAATCTGCCGAGTTTTTTCTGCTCTTGCTTGACCCGTCAGCTCAAAGGTTATGTCGTTTTCTGGTAAATCGAGAGGAAAAATGCTGTTTAACAGTGGCGCAAGCTGTTGGATTGAGGCAGGATAGGCTTGTAAGTAAGCCTTAACCCGATTCTGTCGTTGTTTTAATGGGGTGTCTTCGTAAAGGTTTAGTAACTTGGAGAATATCGGTTGCCAACAGTGGTAGGGTTTGGAACGTTCAATCGCATTCCCGCCCCCCAGCAACCAGCAAAACGGAAAGCGCTGGTGTTCTTGGAGTAAATCCTCCAATAGACAAGACTTGCCAATGCCGGGTTCACCTTCAATGACGACCACTCCCGCCTTACCCTGTTGTAATTGCTCTAGCTTAATCATTAGGGTCTGACGTTGGTTGACACGACCGACTAATGCCAGACGCGGGGCAAAAAACTGGGTAAACTGCGCGTTATTGCTATTATTTCCAGTGGGGTTGATTACAGAATTGTGGGGTTGAAAGACCTCAATCCGTTCCCGCTTACCCTTCACTTGTATGGGGGTTAAGGCTACAAATGTCAGGTTGGCGGCGGCTTCTTGGGTGGAGCGATCGCATAAAATTCCACCGTTTGCAGCTTGCATCAATCGAGCCGCCAAGTTAACCGTATCTCCCAGCACCGTGTATTCCCGTCGGATGTTGCTGCCCACCACGCCGCAGTAAACCCGTCCGGTGGTGATACCAATACTGCTACTGACCCCTAGCTGGGCAACCTGACGCTGTAAGGATAGGGCCGCCTGTACCCCTCTGATGGCATCATCTTCGTGGCTGGCAGGAGGAATGCCAAAGCCAATGACAATGGTGCTACCTTTATCATCCACCAAAAATTTATTAAACGTGCCCTCAAATTCGTTCAGGATCTGCTGTAGCTCGATCATTAGTTGTTGCAACAAACCAAAGGCAGCATCAGACTCGTAGTCAAACTTGGGTAAGTTGATAAACAAAACAGTGATGCGTCGCAGTTCTGAAACCCATTGTTGCTGCTTACCATGCACCGAATTTTGCAATACCTTGGGAATATAAGGTTGTAACTGATTCGCCGTAACTGTAGAAGCAATGCTGGGTAATCGGCGGTGGGGAATGGTGGGTTTCGCCAGCGATGCCAATCGGATAAATCCTGTTTGTAGGGGTGTGCCTGCCCCTACCGCTTCTAACAATGCCCAAGCTGGGGGAGATAGCATAACATCGCCAATATTGGCTTGCCGTTCTGCGGTTCCCATTTGAGCCAGCGGCTCCCCAGCAAAGACCAACTCTCTCCACTCTTGGACTTGCCCTACTAACGCAATACGTACTGTGCCAACTCCAATACCAATGCGTAACGCCAGTTGCTCCGTTGTTGCACTACTAGATGTCTTCAAGTATGACTGCATGGCGATCGCACATTGCCCCGTCCAATGAGTCACCGTCGCTAACGATTCCCCGTGAATATCCGTAGACCAAAAGCAGAGCAACGCATCTCCGGCAAACTTGATAACATCACCACCATACTCATTGACCAAGTCAATCAACTGACCCAGTAAAGTGTTGACGAGTTCAGTTAAAACCTCAGCGCCAGCAGGGCCAAGCTGCGCCAATCGCTCTGTTAGTGCAGTAAATCCAGAAATGTCAGCAAACATGACGGCTCCGGTTTGTTGCTCAAATTGGTCTAGTTCTTCCAAATTAGACCGCTTAGCAATCTGATTCACTAACAGTGCTGGGATATAGCTTTGATACAGCTCGAAAGTCTGATTAGGAGTCATAGTGGCCAGATTAGTCGTAGTAATAAATATTCTGAATTCTGATCTGAAATTCTGGAAAGTTCTAAATACTAAATAGTCTGGGCTAAATAGTCTGGGCTAAATAGTCTGGCCAAACCACTTGACTATCGCCAGATACCTTTAGCTTATTCGCTGAGAACGTGTTTGCAAAGATAATCGTAATTAGTCACAGCAAGAAGTGAGGCTTATTGCGAAAGGAGAACCCAATCGCTATCAATGAGAAGAGTCTGCTGCCAACAGGGGTGGCGATTGCCCCACATTGGCGGAGTCGTTCAAATAGTTCCTCCACTGGCGTTTGCCCCCAGTAATAAACCCTGTTGGAGGCGCATCGTCTCTAAGAAGCTAAACATCATCGCCACTAACTGACCACTCCAATGACTACAGTCTATTAGTATAATTAGACTACTGAGATCAGATTGCCCCATAAGCATATTGAGATCATTAAATGGAATAGCATTATGCCCATCTTTTGTTGCATTTGAAGAAGCTAAAAATCCTCTTATCTCACCTGTCATTTTTCTAGATATCGTAAATCCGTCCCCTGAACATCAGCGCCGTCGCTAGCGAGGATGAGGATGCTGAGGTAGAGCCGCAAGAACCGCCGAAAAACAGTCGCAATGGCCACACGAAGAAAACCATCCAGACTAAGGACAGATCAAAGATATTGATAGAGGTGATGTCATGGGACAGATCTCGTTCATCAACAAAATTTTTGGAGTAGCAGCTTAAGCGATTGATGATGTTAGATCTTCCGGTATCTACCTGATCTTTTTGCAACACAACCTGAATACCTGCCAGGATCAAACTCTGGGCCAAGGCAAAATGATCGTCTTTAACCTTAAGCTTCCACTCCCTGTCCATCAGACGAGTGGGAGGCTAGTGCCTCAGACTCCACCAAGTGACAGGCAGCTTCATGGCGATCGCCAATTTGTCCCCATTTAGGTTTCTGGCTTGGACAGATGGGTTGGGCTACAGGACAGCGGGTATGGAATCGACAACCGGATGGCGGAGTCACTGGTGAGGGAATTTCGCCACTTAGCCTTACCCGGTCACGGGGGGCATCGGGGTCAAGGGGGGGAATGGCGGAGAGGAGGGCTTGGGTATAGGGATGGGCGGGACGGGCAAATAGCTGGTGGGTGGGGGCAATTTCGACAATTTCGCCCAGATACATCACCGCCACAACATCGCAGAAATGGGCAATCACCGACAAATCATGGCTGATAAACAGGAATGCCAGATTCATGTCCTGTTGCAAATCCTTGAGCAAATTTAGGACACTGGCTTGAATCGATACGTCTAGCGCCGCGACCGCTTCATCCGCCACCAGAAAACTGGGATTGGAAACCAAAGCACGGGCGATCGCAATCCGTTGGCGTTGCCCCCCAGAAAAAGCATGGGGAAAACGGCGCAGGTGTTCGAGGTTGAGCCGACATTTTTCCGCCACATCACAAACCCGACGGTTGGTTTCCTCACGAGTTTGGGTGAGGTTCATTGCTTCTAGGGGTTCGGCAATAATATCCCGCACGGTCATCCGGGGTGAGAGGGAACCATAGGGATCTTGGAAAATCATCTGACCGTGGCGACGTAGGATATTGAGGCGATCGCCCCGCAATTGTCCCACCTGGAGCGTCGTATCTGCCACCTGGAGGGTGACGCTGCCAGAAGTGATGGGGGTTGCTTGCAATAAAGCACGGCCAACGGTGGTTTTGCCAGAGCCAGATTCGCCCACCAAACCCAAAATCTGCCCTGGATAAATCTCAAAGCTGACCCCATCCACGGCTTTGAGAATTTGGGGTTTCCCCTTGAGAAATCCGCCACCAATGGGATAATGCACTTTCAAATTACGCACGGACACGATGGGCTGGGTCATACCATTTTCTCCAGTTGTTCTGTTACCAATAGATGACAAGCGGCCAGATGGTTGGGGTGAGCGTCCCCAGTAGTGGCGGCAACCGGATCGGGGACGCTAGTGCGACAGGGGGGATGAGCTGCCCCATGGGGACAGCGGGTGTGGAATACGCATCCAGTTGGGCGCTCTAGGGGGCTTGGGATATCCCCTGGAATCGGCACGAGGGGCTGGTCGATGGCTTCTAATCGGGGAATAGCATTGATTAACCCTTGGGTGTAGGGGTGCTGGGGATGGCGGATGATCGAGCGCACAGGCCCGGTTTCCATTTCCTTACCGAGATACATCACCAGTACGTCGTCGGCAATTTGGGAAATCACGGCGAGGTCGTGGGAAATAAAAATAATCGCCATGCCAAACTCTTGCTGGAGTTCCTGCAACAGATCCAAAATCTGGGCCTGAATGGTCACATCGAGGGCGGTGGTGGGTTCATCAGCAATCAGGACCGCAGGTCTCATGACCAGGGCGGAGGCAATCATGGCTCGCTGGCGCATCCCACCCGACAGTTCAAAGGCGTGTTGGTCAATCCGCAATTCAGGGTTGGTCATGCCCACCCGATCTAGCATCTCGATCGCCAATTTTCGGGCTTGGCGGCGACCGACCTGACGATGGAGCTGAATCCCTTCAATCATTTGGTTGCCAATGGTGTAGAGGGGAGAGAACGCTGCCGATGGTTCCTGGAAAATCATGGCAATTTCCCCACCCCGCAATTGATTGAGTGCTTTGTGGTTGGCATCCATCTGGGCAATGTCTAGGTAATCACCCTTTTTGGTTTGGTAGTAAATGTGGGACTCAGGGGCGATCGCCGCATAGTCCGGCAACAATCGCATCAACGCCTTTGTGGAAACCGATTTACCCGATCCGGATTCCCCCACAATACCGAGGGTTTGCCCAGGTTGGAGGGCAAAGGATAAATCATCCACAGCCGTAACCAATCCCTCATCCGTCCGAAAGCGAACAGACAAGTTAGATACCATCAACAGCGAACTTTCAGCCATCAGAATCATCTCTCCTCCAACGATCGACATCACCCCAACCCCGTAGGGGCAAGCCCCCGTGCTTGCCCTATCGCCGGAGACCAGCATAGGGATCAGCCGCATCGCGCAACCCATCCCCCAACAACGTAAACGACAGCACCGCCACCACAAAAAAAATCAGGGGAATAAAAAACCAAGGCGTAAGCTGGATCGCCTGTACCGTGGTCATCTCCTGCAACAGCACCCCCCAGGACATCGTTGGCCGACGCAGCCCCAAGCCCACAATCGATAGGGCCGTTTCATCAAGGATGCGATAGGGAAAATTAATCACCAGTTCCACGATGATGTAGCTGGCAAATCCCGGCAGAAGATGCCGGGTAACAATGCGCCAACCACTGGCTCCAGAGAGTTTAGCCGCTTGGACATATTCTTCCTCGCGGGTCGCTAACAGATAGGAACGAATCCGCCGTGCTAGGGTGGGCCAGTTGACCAGCCCCAACACCAGGGTCATGGCGAAATATACCTGGGTATTGGTCCAATCACGGGGAAACATGGCGGTTAGGGCCATGTAGAGGGGAATAGGGGGAATCACCCGCACTAGGTCGGTAAACGCTTGAATTGCCGTATCCACCCAGCCACCGATATATCCAGCCACCCCGCCAAAGATAAGGCTGAGAACAAAGGATAGCATCACTCCAAGAAAAGCAATGGAGAGGGAGGTGCGAGTGGCAAACATGACTCGACTAAAGAGGTCCAAGCCACTGGAGTCGGTGCCAAATAGATGCACTTGGCCACGATTGACCCCGAATAGATGGCGATCGCTCTCAATCAGCCCCAACAATCGATAAGAGCTAGCCGGGTAGAACAACTGGAGCGATCGCCGCACAGGCTGTCCCTTTTCCTCCACCGTCTCGACCTCATAGCCTTTTTTGCTCACGCTGTAGCTACTGGTCATCTCATGGACAAAGGGCCAAATCTGACATCCGGCGCGATCGCAAAAGCGAATCACCTGGGGCGGACCCGCCGTGTAAGCCGTATCATGGGTATCCGCCTGTCCCGAATAGGGGGCAATAAACTCGGCAAACAGCGCAATCAAAATAAACCCGCTCAGTACAACTCCACCAACAGTAGCCAGTCGGTTCCGCTGGAAGCGGGTCCAAAACAACTGCCATTGAGAGGCGGTGTAGTAATCCTCTTGGCGACGGTTAGAGGGCTTAGTTTGGGGCACAGTTACTTCAGTCACACTTGTTTCAGTCATGGTTGGTTGTCCTCTGCACCGATCATCCTTTCAACCGCACTCTCGGATCGAGCACAGCCATTAATATGTCCGCCAAAAAGTTTGCTGCAATAATCACACTGGTGATGCAAACTAAAATTCCCGCAGCCGTATTCTGATCGGCATCCAGAAAGGCCAGCAGTAGCTCCTGTCCCAGTTCTCCCAGAACCAAAATGGAGGCCACAACGGGCAACTCGTTGAAAGAGCGGGCAAAGTCAAACCCAATGGTAGACACAATAGGCATTACCGCATGACGGGCAGGATATTTGATCAGCATGGGCCAGCCCGATGCGCCCCTGGCTTGAGCCGCCGTGACATAAAGCTTGCCCATTTCATCTTTCATTAGGCCCCGCATGGTCTGAAGTTGGAACGCCGTGGTTGACCAACCCAGCACCAAGAGGGGGATATAGGCATGGCCGAGAAAATCCAACAGCTTGGCCAGAGTCCAGGGAGCATCCCGATATTCCTGGGAAATTAATCCCGTAACGTCAAGGTTGAAAACAAAGGCATTGAGCATTAATAAGACGAGGGCGATCGCGAAGTTAGGCAGGGCTAACCCCAAATAGGAGAGCAGTGTCACTACGCTATCCGCCAGCCCCGATTTTCGCGTCGCCACCCAAATCCCCATGGGAATGGCGACAATGTAGGAAATCAGCATGGCCCCAATTACCAGAACAAAGGTATACAGAAATTTATCCTTGAGTAGGGCATTGACCGAGGTTTCTACCCGAAAGGCCGGACCAAAGTCAAAGCGCGTCACCACGTTCCAGAGCCATTCTCCATAACGGACTAAGAAGGGGCGATCGAGACCCAAATCGGCTCGAACTCGGTCAATTTCTGCCTGAGTAATTGTCACCCCAGTGCCAGAATATTTGCGGAACAGTTCTCGCTCCGCATAGTCTCCAGGCATCAACTCAATCAAACCATAAATCATGAACGAGACCGCCAGCAGGGTTAGCGCTGACACCAAGAGGCGGGTGGCTAAAAATTGCCAGAAGGCGGCATTGTTGGCAGTGGCGGAGGTGGACAGGAGAACCATAGGTCTAGATCAAAAAAGCGATAGAGGAACATCTCAGTTTTGCAATTCGTCCACCCTCACCCTAAATCCCTCTCCCTAGGGAAGAGGGACTTCAATCTTCCCTATCTCCCTAGGGAGCTAATCTTGGAGGGGTTTGCCAAACCACCTAGATCGCTTGCGCCGTACACTCACCCGCGAGTAAACTCCGGGCTAATCTGCTAAGTCCACTGACCGTGGACTAGAGCGGCCAAACTCTGATTTAACAGGGCCTCAACCCATTTGAATGGGTTTTCCCTGTTAGTCTGCAATTCATTCGCGGGCGGGGCAAGGGGGAGTTAGAGGGGGGAATTCAGTCTGAATCTCCCAGCAAAGGGGGAGTGCTGCACTTATCTACTGCTTGATGAACCACTGGGTTGGCCGATAGGGGTAGGCCCAGTAGTAGTCATAGGATTTGGCCGTAAACTCTAAGAAGTTACCCAAATCATTACGGCTATAAACGGGTTCTGCGGGGTTGCCGACGGTGCCAATAAACAGTAAGTCCTTTTGCACTAAGTCCACGATCGCCTGTCCTAGCTCATTGGACTCAGGGGTACCCAGCAGATGGGTCTGGTATTCCGTAGACTTTTGATCTAATTCCTCTACCCAATCCGGAGGAGCAATCCCCTCAGCCCCATCGGTTTCCCGATACTTGGCCCAGAGATGACCGTTGGTGAGGCTAAAGTAATCGCCAAAGGGTGGTACGAGCGGTTCGCGGGAGCCTGCCAGGAAGGCGGAGGTGTAGGCTTTCGTCCAGGTCATGATGTCCAGATCGTTTGAGGCTTGACTGGCCCGATACTCATCAGAGGTCACTTCCCTGAGCTGGATGTTCAAACCCACATCAGCCAAATACTGGGCAAAGAGTTCGTGCATTTTCACCGCACCGCCTTGGCTGGAAAACTGGAGATTAATCACCAAGGGCGCGCCACTGGGCTGATCGCGATCGCCATCGCCATCCGCATCCACCAATCCCATTTCATCCAGCAATTCGTTAGCTTTATTGGGGTCGAAGTCCGCCAAATAAGTGCGCTGCTCCTCGGTCACGTAGCTGACCGTATTGGGGTCAACCGCCGTGTACTGGGCCGGAGTCCCCAAGCCGAAATACACCAGTTCATTCATTTCCTCGCGGTTGAGAGCGTAACTGGCAGCTTCCCGGAAACGGCGATCGCCAAAAATTCCCCGTAGATTCTCGTCCTTATGATTGACGTTAAACGAATAGACCACCATCGACTCACCCACTGTGGGCACTGCATTAACGGTATAGTTTCCCTGGGCTTCATTCTGTTGCAACACAGGCAAATCTTCCGCAAACACCGCCTGAGACTTGTAAACTACCTCACCGTTGGCCAGCTTTAGATTCTGTACCTCTTTCTCCGGCACATAGAGTTCATCAATCTCGCTGATATAGGGCAACTGCTGGCCTGTGGTGTCCACTTGGTGGAAATAAGGGTTGGCCACCAATTTCCGTCCCTCAGCCGTATCTGAAATCAAAATGTGGGATTCCAGAGTAGGCATTACCGCCCGACTGAGGCTTTCCGCCTTGGCCTCATCTTTCAACAACGGTGAAGGTACATCCTTCCAATCGCTGCTGCCGTAGTAAAAATTGAACGCCTCATCCCAGGACTCAAACCCCGCATCCTTGGCATTTTTCTCGGCATTTTCATCCACATCGGGATGATACTGACCCAGAAAATGCTTGGGTAAGAAAGGTTGGGCATAGTCCGTGGCAAATAGGGCGGTAAGACCAGGTTTGGCCTGGGGCAAGGTAAAAACCACCGTGGTTTCATCCACCGCTTCCACCTGCATCGGCTCCCCGCCAATCAGGAAGCGATCGGGAATCCCTTCGCTATAGAGGGTATCGTTGCCCAAGACATCGTTGTACCAAAACGCTACATCTTCCGCCGTAAAGGGCTGACCATCGGACCATTTATGACCCTGCCGCAGATATACCGTCAATTCGGTGTAGTCATCATTCCATTCATAGTCCCGTGCCACATTCGGTACAATAGTCTGCAAATCATCGGCATAGCGGAACAAGTTAACGTGACGCACCGATAGCAAATCCGACGTACCCGACTCAGTGGCCTTCGATAACCCGGTTAAAACACCGCCATAGGTGCCAATTTCCTCATAGGGCACCACCACCAACGGCTCTTGGGGGAGTCGCTCCTCCAGAGCAGGCAATTTTTCATTGCCGACAATCTGACCGTTCAGCGTCTCAATGTCAGGGTTAGCGGAAAACGTCAGTTCACAGTCTACCGCTGTCTGATACTCAGCCAAGTCGTACTGTTGGGGATATTGCCCCGATTCAATTCCTTGGGTATCCGCCAGCGTCACTGCCGGACAGCTACCGTCCGCGCTAGCTGTTGTCGTCGTTTCATTCGAATCAGAGGATTCTGGGGTCGTGCAACTGGCCAGAGTCAAAGCAGAAACCAGTACGGCAGCAACCGTCGTTTGCAGATGAAAAGTTGGCAGATGAAAAGGTGATTTCATGGAGACCTATTCCTTTATAGCGTTGATAGAAAGGGCAAATTCGTTGGGGAGCCAGAATTGGCTATGGATGGGAAGCACGATCAAGATGGGACATCGTTAGATGTGTGGAGGCGGTAGATAATGGGGTACTGGGATCGGGGATGGCTGGCGAAGTTCCATATCCTGGGACAGGGATCTGCTGCATGGCTTCGGCCAAGGGCAGGGAGAGGAGTTGGCAAATTAAGGGGGCGATCGCCAATTGCGACAACGCTTCTGGATAGATGCCGGGAACAAATTCTGAACCAAGACAAAATAAAGGTACCTGTCGTACATCTGGGGAGGTGCCGCCATGTTGACCATCTGCATTCATGCCGTGGTCAGCCGTAATTAACAGGGTGTATCCCGCAGCCCGCCAGCGCGGGAGATAGTGGGACAGCAAATTATCCATCGCCAACGCCTTGCCCCGGTACTGGGCGGTCTCTCCCCCATAGCAATGCCCTGCATGGTCAATTCCCATGGGGTGAACCAGCATAAAATCGGGTTGGTGGCGCTGCCGTAGCATTTCTGCGTCGGCAAACAAGTGTGAGTCGGGATAACCATCGTCCCAGTAGAATCGGCCATGCTGGATCGGGGTCGCATCGGAGTGCTGATCGCGATCGCGCCACGGTTCAAACGGCACCCCGTTATACAGTTCACTAAACCAGGAGTAAGCCGCCGCTGCGGTTGTCAGACCAGCGGCAGTAGCTAAATGAAAGACACTGGTTTGATGGGAGAGTCGGATCACATCGTTAGCGCCAATCCCATTCACCAACACCGGAGTCCCCGTCAGCAGCACCTCATACAGTGGACGGGACAGTGTTGGCAATTCAGCCTCAACCTTATAAAGACTGGCTTGACGGTGTTCCAAAAGATGAGCCAGATAGCCCAAGCAGGTTCGAGCCACGTCCCACCGCAAACCGTCTAAAATAACAAGTACCACCCTGGCAGTCATACAAATTTTTCCCTACTCCACCATGAAAACAAGGCACAAAAGCATCGCTCCGTGAGTTCGCTAACAAGAACAACACAGCTAAAGCGCCCGTAGTCCTAGACAGTTAAACTAGCTAACAAAGATAAACTTAAAAGTGAGTGGTTAAACCGACGTTAAGGTTAGGCATTGTTAGAGTTAAGCTTCATTAGCAAGACAAATTAGTGCCTAATTCTAAGATGAAGTTTGGTCAGCATTTGATAGCAACGTGATTCAAACTGGTATCTAACTGTATCGCTTCTAAACAAGGCGATTGCGAATCTTGGATGAGATCGTGTCGATGATAGCCACCGTCACGATCAGCATAATCAACATGGCCCCCACTTCCTGATACTTGAACGCTCGGAAATTTTGAATGAGGGTCACGCCAATTCCCCCCGCCCCGACAAACCCTAACACCGATGCCGATCGCACATTGGCCTCGAATCGATACAAAACAAACGATGACCACAATGGAATCACCTGGGGAATCACCCCGAAAATGATTTCTTGCAACTTGGTTGCGCCCGTAGCTCTGATGCCTTCAACGGGACCGGGATCAATGGATTCAACCGCTTCCGAGAACAACTTACCCAACGTTCCGGTAGTGTGGATAAACAAGGCTAGAACCCCAGCAAAGGGACCGAGGCCAACAGCAACAATGAAGATAACCGCAAATACCAGTTCATTAATGGCTCGCATCGCATCCCCAAAGCGGCGAATGATGAAAACAATCCAGTAGGGACATAGGTTTTCAGCCGATAATATGCCGAGGGGAACCGCCACGATCGCCGCCATCAAGGTGCCCCAAATGCCCATTGCCACTGTCTCAATAATGTCACTCAGGTAAAAGCGCCAGTTGGTGAAATTTGGGGGAAAAAAGCGCCCGATGATTTCCACCATGTTGCCTGTGCCCTGAACCAGTTCAACAAAGCTCAAGTCGCTGCGAATAGCAGAATAGATGAGAATAGCAACGGCAACCAGAAACCAGAAAATCCGCTTGGCATTAATGAGCTTTTGTTCTTTTGCCAACATCGCTTCAACATCTGGCGAAACGGGGAGAAGGGTTGGCTCAAGCAAGACGTTATTGGACATGGGCATCAATTATAAATGTCAATTAAATGACGACTAACAACTAAATAGCAATTCAATGGCAATCCTAAATCCCTTCGCCCAAAACCTACGGGTACTCCCATCTCATTCGGACGCTGACCTTGTAGGGGGGGGAATCTGCCCCCCGAAAGACCCACCCCTACCCCTCCAAGGAGGGGAATGGACCCACTCCTAGCCCTCCAAGGAGGGGAATGGACCCTAGTATAAGTTGTCCATCAACTGCTATCTCCCCTCTTGAGAGGGGGCGGGGGTGTGTTACTAATGTTGACACTAAACAGGTACAAACGGGAGAAGGGTTTTACCAGTAAGGCTTCAGCTTACACCAACCTTACTTGAGGGCTTCTAGCTTGGCATTCAGTTCGTCGAGTTGGGCCTGCTTGTCAGCATCGCTCAAGTTCTCGTTGTTTTGGACATCGAGAATATCGCTGGCAATCTGCAATTCCCGAATCGTATTCCAGTCCTCATCCTTGGCCGGATCAAGCCCAGTCCACTGAAGCTTTTCCAGAACCTCAGCGTTGTCGTAGTTGAAGGCAAAGTCCTGAATTGCTGTTTTCAAGCAATCGGGTAAGTCGCTGCGGTAGGCAAGGGGATCGCTGGGAATCACTGGGGAAGTCCAGATGATTTGGATCTTTTCTAGGGCATCCGGTGCGGTTTCTTTCAACCGATCTAGGCTTTCGCTGTTGTTGGTGGCGACATCCACTTGATTTTCCGCAACAGCTAAGGCTGTGGCTTCGTGGCTACCTGCAAAGATCAGTTCGCTAAACATTTCGTTGGCGTTGGCTCCGTTTTGAGCAAAGACATAGTAGGTGGGAACCAAGAATCCAGAGGTTGAGTTAGCGTCGTTGAAGGCAAAGGTTAGGTTGGCCGCATTGTCAATCACGTACTTGTCGCCATTGCCTGCTTCCAAATCAATCTCGCTAACGATGGGGTTATCCACGTTGGTAATGAGGTGAGAATAATACCCCTTGGAACCATCTAGGGCAACGGTTTGGGCAAAGGCTTCCGCCTGAGAGCGTTCGGCGGCTTCAATGTAGGATTTACCGCCATACCAGGCAATCTGTACCTTGCCAGCACCCATGCCTTCGATTACGCCTGCGTAGTCGGTGGCGTAGAACCCAATGACTGGACGACCCACTGCGTCAGACATATCTGCCAAAAAGGGTTCCCAATTAGGCTTGAGGTTCTCAGCGGATTCGGTAGAAAGGATGCCAAACTCCAGTTCTGCAATTTCAGGCGCACACACTTCACCTTCAGCGGAGGCCGTTTCTTCGGTTCCTGTGGTTGCCTCGGTTCCTTCAGTGGTTGCGTTTTGAGTGCTACAGCTTGCAATCAACCCTGCCCCCATCGCTGAGACAATGAGGAAGGAGAGTCGCTTTGTCAACAGTTCGCTCAACATAATTACGTTCCTTGGCTTAAAAATGGTTTAACGGATAACTTGAACTAGAAATTTGAACTAGAAATCGGC
>JAYKIC010000202.1:0-5109 GCA_035284985.1 Leptolyngbyaceae cyanobacterium | reverse complement strand
TCTGGATGATCAAAGGGATTGGCTGGTGGTGGATTCCACCCTAATACTTCTTGCATATCTCGGTTAAATGCGATCGCTTCTAAACTATTGAGTTGGGCAACTTGTTGTTGTAATTGCAGCAGTTCGGGATGTTCCGGTGGGGTGAGTTTGATCAGTTGTTGATGGCGTTGATTGAAGGGTTGTTCGTCTAAAACGGGGTGGGTGAGGGGGGCGGCAATAGTCTGATTCAGACGGATGAAGGTGCCGAAATCGTTGAGGGGATCGGTGGGGAGGCGATCGCCCTCAACGGTCACAGGTTCAGAGAGCCGATATACCCGCACGTAGGCCAAGAAAAAGTGGGGCCGCTCTTGGAGGATGGCGGTGAGTTGTTCGCGGCTCCAGGTGGTGATGAGCGAGAGTGCATCAATTTTTTCCGGGTCTTTGTGGGGCTTGCAGCCTTCGACTTTGGCCCAATGGGTAATAGTGGCGGAGACTTGGGGGCTGTTGCCATCCACCGGACACAGGGCAAATTGACTGTTCAGTCCCCGCAGGAAGCCAGGGGCTAAGATGGCAGTCATCTGGCCAATGGTCAAGGCGGTGATGTTGGCGCTTGGCAGACACAACGCCTGACTAATTGATACACTCTGGTTGCTCATGATTTATCGGTTCTTCTCCCAATCAGCTAGCCAATTCTAAGTCGTCATCCTCGGCATCGGTTAAGTTAAGTTGTTCAGCCATTGCCTGGTCTAAATCGGCATCCTCATCCGTGAGTTCGTCAGGACTTTGACCCGATGGATCGCTGAGAATTTCTGTGAGCACGGGATGCTCAACCAATAGCTTTTCTTCAGCAATAAATTGCTCAAAATCAGCTTGGGTAAAGCCTTCATCATCCAACGTGCGGGATAGTTCCTGTAAGGCCAGTAATGAACGAATTTCGTCAATTTTAGGGGAAACCCATTCACCGCTCTGTTTCGTTAAAAGCTGATCTTTAAGCTCTAAGCCCTTTCTCGCTCCAGTGTTAATTGCTTGAGAACGAACCAAACAGCCTCTCGTCAGTTTAAATTTCTGGTAATCAGTCAGGCGTGTTAGTCCAGCAGTAATCCCACGACCATTCTTGTTTTGTAAAACAGCGACTCCAATTTTGGCGGGTTTACCATCATCAACACCGTGGATAATAAAATTGATCCAACCACTGTTAGCTGCTTTCGGTTTTACATCCCGTTCAATTTTATTGACGGTCATAGTTCCAATGGTTTGCCCGACTAAGTACTTGAAACTGAAGGCAAGAGCATTAGCAATCTGCTCGTTACTCTCAAAAAAGTCATCGTCAATATTTTCGAGAATGCTATTGTAAACTTTCTTGATTTTCTCTAAAGGAGGAATCACAGTACCAACTTTAGACCATTTATCAGCATACCACCGCATTAGTTCACGAACAGTTGGTTTTTCTCTTCCTTTTTCCCTAATTTCCTTTTCCTCAAATGGATAGAAAGGATTTGGAAGAGTAAGTTTATCGAAATTACTGTAGAAAGTCTTTAGAATCTGGTGGACTAAATCGACTGCGGTATCAGGACTTAATGGCTGAAGCTCTAATTTAGTTTGGCCGATTCTATCTTCAACTGCTGTAATGCTTCCAATAATTTCTTGTTCCCAAGTTCCCTCATATAGCGATGTAATGAAGACACCACGATCGATATTGTCATAAAGATCGGTTGCCAAGCTGGCAACCACCATCCCTCGTGAAAATCCGCTAACATTTAGATCATCTTCACTCCCAAACTCTACACCATCTAACTGATCGAAGCAGATTACAGGTGTGCAGTATTGACCTAGTAAATTAAGAATTTGGCAACTGATATCAAATGCAGTCTTTTCCTGATCTTCTTTATCGACATCTGGCAGATCCATAATCTGCGCTTGCTTCTCTGTAAGACCACGACCACTGAGCCAATTAATCGAATAAGGTGCGTATATAGGAGAAATGGTCCAGAGAATTGCACGAGTAATGTAAGGATTATGGATTACTGCTTTGTGTTTAGCATGAATTTGAGAAATAAATCGCTCCCGTTGTTCAGGCTTGTTGAGTAGAATGCTTGGAAATCCTTTCACTACTTTTTCGACTGAAAGTTGATTTTTAAGGACTGAGTTAACTAGCTTAATAGCAAGTTCTTGCCAGAGAGACAAGCCCGATTTGCCTGGTTTCTTGAGGCTAGTTGTGAGAGCTTGGAGAAACTGATAACGAATGTTACTCAAATCACCATACTCACAAACATAGATAAAGGCACCATTGCCCTCATTCCTGAGTCGATGGGCTATTCGACTCAGAATATGGGTTTTGCCTCGACCCTTACCTGCTTTGATCACTATACCGTGAGTATTGAGATTAATTGATGGATTATTAATTTTTTGAAGCTGTTCAAGGATATGGTCAGACACATAGTTATTGATAGATGGTACATCAAAGAAATCATCACTCCATAGGTCTTTAGTTTTAACAACAAAGTGACCTTCAAAGGGATTATAGGTAGCGATCGCCTCATCGAGTTTGGCTTGAAGAGAAGGATGGTTGGCAACAGTCATAAATCAATAGACCTCAATGGAAATAGGAATACAAAAGAGAAGATAGGGATCTAGGAGAAGGTTTAAGCAACATCAATTCGCTTGGCATAGCAGCGGAGTTTACCCATGCTCGTTGTTACTGAGTCTTGAATTTTGTCTGGTGCATTATCTTCTACACCTTGTTCCAATAACTCAAAAATATCCTCAGCTTGCATCTCGAACAGCCACTCGCTGAACTGCGATCGCGATACCCGTTCTCCAATGGCACGACGAATCCGATAAATCGGCACCAACCGCTCAAAGTTGTAATCCCGCTTGATCTGATCAAACGTATCCATCGCCACTTGTTTAAATTCTTCATAGGTCGAAATAGGCTCCAGCACATCCACCTTGCCATTGCCATTCATTGCCGTAGTTGCCGAAATAGTCTGCTTCTGAAGAAGCTGCAATAACACCTTGGTTTTACCAGCACCCGATATGAATCCAGGGCAGTTGGGTTGGTTCAAATACTCCAGTAGATACTCCAACAACAACCCCTCCAGACCCGATCGCTCCAGATGCCACTTGCCCCCATCTTCACAGAGCAATTGTTTATCCATCACATCCTGAATCACAGACCCATAATCAGCCGATCGCTCCTTATTCTTGCCACTGCGGGGCAACTTCTTCGTCACATCGCCCTTCTTCACCTCACTGCCCTCCACCTCCAACAACGTCATCAGCAACCGCACCATGCGATCGCCATCAACCGGAGAAGTAGATGCAGCACCAGAAGGCTCTTGAGTATTGGACTGAGCAGATTTTTCCGCAGCAGATGTTTTAGTCGCCATGTGGGGAAGTCCTTGAAAATAAAGGAAAGAATCGTATACTTTCCGTAGTATTCCCACAAACTTGGGGGCGATCGCACCGCATCCATAAAAAACTTAATCGAATTCGATATTTTCTCCTCAGAGTTTTATTTATACAGTAGTTCTCCTGGTAATTATACGGAGGGCATGGGTTTATCAATCCGCAGACCCTAAAGACGGCACCTAGAAGTCGCGCCTAGGCAAACGACCATCTAAAGTAATGATCTAAAGTGATTCCCGCTTATTCGGTAGGGCGATTGCCTCCCTATTTTTCAGGCCAGACCCCATGCCAATCTGAGGGAGGACGATGGTCTCGCAAATGAGCTACCCGTTCCAAAAAAACTTCGGTAGGCCCATCATTGGGAGCGATCGCCCTACACGCCTCAAAACACCGCTGGGCCAGATCCCACTCTTGCTTACGGTAATGGATCAGACCTTGGTGGAAGCGATCGCGCAATGCCTCCTGCTGTTCTGTCAAATTTCCCACCGTGTCTAGAAGTTCATAAACGGCAGTGGGGCGATCGTGACCCGGTAGATAAAGCGTATCAATTTCGCGGGTTTCAAATCCGGTCCCTGCCGCTTCCTGGGTTGCCGCCATCATTAAAATGGTAGTCCCGTAGCGTTTATTTGTGGATTCTAAAAACTCGGCAATGTGGACCGCTGGCCCCAACACAGTATAGGACTTAGAGGTTTCCGAGCCAATATTGCTAGCCACCAATTCCCCCGTAGCTAGACCAATACGGATTTTCACCTCCGGCAAACCCTTACGAATTCCCATAATATCGGGCAAGATCCGGCGTAATTTCATCAACTGTCCCTGTTGCTCTAAGGCCGCATAACAGGCTAGCTTTGCGTGCTCATCAGCGGCGACAAACGGTTCGCCCCAAAAGGCACTGACCGCATCTCCAATAAACTGCTTAATCACACCGTTATTCAGCACAATCGGTTCCGATGCCAACGTCAGATACTGATTAATCAACATCACCAACCCGCTGGGGGTCAGCATTTCGCTAATGCTGCTAAAACCAGCAATGTCGGAGAAAAACACGGTCATGGGTTGGTGCTGGGTGGTGGCGGAACCCTCAGATGCCGCCGCCCCCGTTACTGCCGCTTGGGTCAGCAATTGATCGACAATTCGCGGATCAACATATTGGCCGAAAGTGGCCTTGAGCTGTTCCTTAGCCTGAATATCCGCCACCATCCGGTTGAAGGACTGGGACAAAAGCCCCACTTCATCGCCAGAAGTGACGGGCACTCGGATTTGCAGATTACCCTGATCGATGGCCGTGGCACTGGACACTAACCGCCGAATGGGGCGCACTAAGCCAAGGGTGACGAATGAGGCAAAGGTTAGCCCCACCCCGGTGGCTACTGCGGCGAGGAGCCAACTGGCACGAATCGCTTGTTGTTCATGGTGTTCCGCTGAATGGGCCGAGGCTGCCGTCACCTCCCCCAACTCAAACAACATGGACTGAATCCGTAGGTCAAATCGATCTTCAAATTCTTCCAGTTGAGTTTCCAGAATTGCCCCTGTTTCCCAGTCTCCCGCTTCAATCCGCTCTAAAATATCGAGGCTCCGGTCGTGGAAACTTTGATGATCGGCTTCCAACACTTCTAAAAGTGGCTCTATCCGGGCAAATTCCAGGATGTCCTTCGTTTGGGTCGCGTTTTCGATGCCTGCTTGGGCTAGGGCGATCGCCTCATCCAGTTCTTGATCGACCCA
>JAYKIC010000201.1:0-10888 GCA_035284985.1 Leptolyngbyaceae cyanobacterium | reverse complement strand
ATCGTGGGAGTCAGTCTTTTTTTAGTCACGAATATAGCCCATCGTTGGCAACGAGGCTCGTTTGTTGTGACATTTATCAGCACTTGCTTTATTTTAATTGCCTATTTTACGATCAGAATTTGTGCTAGCAGCCATAATTTACCCCAAACGACCTTCCCTGGAGCGGTTCTCACTAGACCGTGGGATGCCATTCCGCTGGTGCTCTTTGCGATCGCCGGAATATGGCTATACCCCAGATTCTATCGGCAATATCCTAGCCTATTTTCCCACGCCCTCATCATCAGCACCATCCCCAATGTGGCCACCCAAGTCCATATGGTTTTCGGCTCAACGGCCCTGTTTGATAACCATTTTAACATTGCCCATTTCCTCAAAATCGTAGCTTATTTGGTCCCCCTGGGGGGATTAGTGTTGGACTATATCTATACCCATCGTGCCCTAGAACAGCGTAACCTTGAGATTTCCTTAGAAATTGAAGAACGGCGAGCAACGGAGATTCAGTTGCAGAAAACCTTGGCTGACTTAAAACGGACCCAAGTGCAACTGATTCACACGGAAAAAATGTCAGGCTTGGGGCAGTTAGTGGCAGGGGTAGCCCATGAAATCAACAACCCCGTCAACTTTATCCATGGCAATTTAGGACCGTTGCAAGACTATACCCGTAACCTGTTGCATCTAGTGGCGCTTTATCAGGCCACCTTTCCCAATCCTCCCTACACGCTTCAGCGGAAACAAGCGGAAGTGGATTTGGAATTTATCCAGGTGGATCTACCTAAGTTGCTGCAATCCATGGCGGTTGGCTCCGATCGTATTCGAGAAATTGTGCAATCGCTCCGCACCTTCTCCCGATTGGATGAAGCGGAATTCAAACAGGCGGATATTCATGAGGGATTGGACAGTACCCTGATGATTTTGCAACATCGACTCCAGGCCAATTCTACCTATCCCAAGGTAGAGGTGGTTCGTCAATATGGTTCTATTCCTCCGATTGAATGTTATGCGGGGCAACTCAATCAAGTGTTCATGAATGCGATCGCCAATGCGTTAGATGCCCTAGAAGAGCGGGATCGGGATCGCACTCCAGAGCAAATTGCAACCCAACCCAGCCGCATTACCCTGACGACCCAATTAGTGAACGGGGAACAACAGGTGAGGATTGCGATCGCCGACAATGGCCCCGGTATACCAGAAACCGTATTGCATCGCATCTTTGACCCTTTCTTTACCACCAAACCCGTTGGTCAAGGCACCGGATTGGGCATGTCCATTAGTCACCAAATTATTACGGAAAATCACCACGGCACCATTCAGTATTACTCAACTTTAGGGCAAGGGACAACCCTAGACATCAGGATTCCGATTCATGGATCGGGTGCCGGAGCCAGGAAATACGACAGTGTGCCCCAGGGTTCAGCCTAGCCAAGGCCATCGCCTCCTCACTACCGTGGTTCGTTCCAACCCAGACAACCTAACCTTTGTGTGCAGTTGTGTGTGCAGTTGTTGACAATCTAGGGAATAGAATAATCCCCTTGCAGGTTGCCATTCCAATGTAATATTAAACACTTCAAATTTCGGAGCCGTAATGATTTTATGCGGCGATGCCATCGGCTGGTTAGTCCCTTAGCCCAAGGAGTGGCTAGGGAAATGGCTCCATATTTCTGGTAACACTAGCAAAATAGTACAGATAAGCACTACCCTTGAGCGCCAGGGCTTGCTACAGTAGTAGGAAATGTTGTTCCTCTTTGTGTGTGTTGGCTCTCTCCCTAGTGGGGAGAGTTTTTTTTCTGGGTCCGTAACACCACCGTAATCCTTTCAGAATCAGGGAATTAAACCAAACCATAGACCCCATCCAACACTCCGGGCTGAATCTTGGCGGTAACGATGAAGATTCAGCAATATTGGTGAGGGATTGCCTCGATGAATCGGGAAACGTGTAAAGTTTAATCACAAGGTTGGAACTTAAGCCAACTACATCGATTTTTACTGTTCGGGGTGATGTTTCCCTGAAGGAGTTACCGTGTCAAAATTTTCTACTGAATTACACCACTATTTCTTCGCCTCGCCCCTTGATCCGTCCAATCCACTAGAACTGGGGGAGCCAATGGAAACGATGCAACCCGATCTCTCCTCCCCCGTTGCCCCTATTGAATCTCCCATCGGGCATGAATCCACCGACAATGCCATGGGTTTACAGCCGTCCCAGCCGTCCCATAGCGGCCCAACCCCTGTAGATGATGGTCGCACCATTACGGTGCTGGACTTGCTAGAGTTGGCAGGGGAACGGACCTTTGGCGTATTGTTGGTTTTGTTATCCCTGCCCTCCGCCCTACCCATCCCCGCCCCTGGTTATTCCACTCCCTTCGGATTTGTGATTGTATTAGTGGCCTTACAAATGATGATGGGTCGCCATCGACCTTGGTTTCCTGGCTTTATCCGTAACCGCTCCATCAAGCGCTACCAAGCGCAGCGGGTGGTGGCCCTGGGATTGCCCTGGTTGCGCCGCTTAGAGGGGCTGTCTCGTCCCCGCTTTCCCCAGGTTTGCAGTAGCCGTACCGGGCATATCGTGATTGGTTTAGTTATCATCTTGATGGGGCTGTGCATGATGATTCCCATACCCGGAACCAACACGATTCCGGCCATGATTATCCTGATTCTGGGGTTTAGCCTGATTGAAGAGGATGGCCTCATTAGTCTTTTTGGTCTAACGGTGGGGGTCTTGGGTGGGGTGGTCGTGGCGATCGCCCTAGTCAAAGGGTTGCCGCTGCTATGGAGCCAAATTCAATCTTTGATTGGCCAATAATCGGCCAATACATAGTGTAGGCGGTGGAACCGTCACCGCCATTCACTTGTCAAACGGCAATCCCTATTGTTGGATGAAATAAGGGATATTGCACCTAGTCATATTGCATCTAGTAACATTGCACCTATTAAGGGAACGCGATCGCGCAAGCAGGGAGAACAACCATGGACATCGACGCTATTCGCTCAGGCAACCTATCCAATCTCATCGGTGCTCAACTAGATGACGAAGACCTATCGGGGGCCAATCTAGCCCAAGCCAACCTGACGGGGGCCAACTTAACGGGGACCAATTTAAGCAAGGCCAATCTCAATGGGGCCAAGCTGGAGGGCGCTCAACTGTTGGGGGGCGACCTGGGCAGAGCCGATCTCCGGGGGAGTCTATTGGGGGCTAACCTCATGCAAGCGGATCTGACGGAGGCGGACTTACGGGGCAGCAACCTGCGAGGTGCCAACGCCATGCGGGCAAACTTCACCCGGACCAATATCGTAGCGGCTTTCCTCTGTGGGGCTAATCTGATGGGGGCCAACTTGCAAGACGCGGACCTCCGCAGTGCAGACCTACGGGGGGTGAATTTAAGCGGAGCCAACCTCAGCCGAGCTAACTTGAGCCAAGCTAATTTGCAAGGGGCATTATTGAGTGAAGCCAATTTAGAACAGGCGGATCTGCGCGGAGCCAATCTCGCGGGGGCAACCCTAGACGGGGCGAATTTGCTGTGCGCCGATCTCAAAGAGGCTAACATCTACGGTGTTAGCCTGATCAACGCCTGCGTCATTGGCACCACCCTCACCACCGATTAAGGGGTTTGGGCTGGGGCTGGGCGGCGTAGGATGCCAAACACTGAGGTGTAGCCGTGGATAAAGGTGGTACCACCCACGGGACCAATTTCACCACTACAGAAAAAACCGCTGATGGGAATGTCTTTGAGAATTCGATGAAACAGGCCAGAGTCAAAGTTGGCCTTGTTGTATAACCCTTCTCCCCGGCCCAAACAGGAAAACATTAAGGCAGCGGCTGGGTTAACATCGGTGGCAGTTTGTTGCCGATAGCGGTAGAGTAGGGTGTCCAAATCATCGGCTGAGGTGGTGGCATCCCGGAGGTGAAACTGAATACGTTGACCGGGGCGGACGCGATCGCCAATGGCCAGCGCCCCAAGACGAGGATCGATGCCCATGGGATTCCGAATCAAAAAATCACCCGGTTCCAATACCGTCTTAAACTCACTTTGGGCAACGCCCACAAATAAGGAATGCTGCATTTTTTCCCGATCGTCCTCATTCAAGGTTTCCAACAGCGCTTGTAGGGCTTCTAGGGGACTTTGGCTTTCTTGACTTTCATCATCCACCTGTAGATTCAGGATAATATTGCGCTCCCCTTCCACCACCCGAAAGACGGGACCGATGGGCCGACAACCTTGAGCCACAATGGCATCCAGCTTAATATTGCCGCTGAGGGCCACCCCGACAATATGCCCCAGATACATATCCCGGTCGTAGAACACACAGGTGCGACCCGACATGGAACTGGTACTGGCCAACCCGCCCACTTTCACCGAGCCAGGGTAAGCAAAATCTAAGCCTTGGAGCAAATCATTCAACCCAGAGGCCATCGGATCGGCCAAAATGATGAAATCTGGTTGGGATTGGGGCGGCACCCCGACTAAATCAATCCACTGCTGGGGAGGGCCATCCAAATCTGGTAATTGGTCGGGTTGAATCAAAAAAGGGTGCAGTTCGGCCCCAGGAAAACGGCCTAGGCTCAAACTGAGAGCCACTTTTGCTTCCAGCTCTTGAGCGACCCCAGCCCGGTTCATGCCGACGATGCCGCCACCGCTACAACCAATGAGCACCGGAACCGAAACGTATTCTTGAATCAGGGGTAAGAGTCGAGGATATTCGCTTTCAAATACTGAAGAGATAAAGACTATCCCAAAATCGGGGGCAGCCGTTAAGCCCTGTTGGGCTTGTTCCACAACCTCTTGCACGGCGGCTTCTAGGGATGGACGGGTGGAAAGGGCATTGGTCCATTGAATTCCATCAGACATGATTTTCCTCACTGCTACCGCTGCACGTTTATAAAATTATTGTAAATGGTCTCCGTAGGGTCGCTCAGGTTTGCGTAAAGTTATGTGGGGCGATCCGACGGTCAGGCTAACGACTGCCTGCAATCATCCCACCGAGGAGCAGAAAGCCAATCCACACGTTTTGGCTAAAGATTTGACTAAAGACGGTACGGGGGAGGTGTTGGGGCCGTAAGCGCCAGTATTGCCAACCCCAGAGGGCGATCGCGCCCCCTAATCCCAACCAATACCAGAGGGTCAACTCTAGGGACACCCCCACTTGCGCCAATAGCACGGCGGTCGCCACGAAAAAAGCGAGGACTGCTTCTGCGGCCCATTTGCCAAAAAAGAGGGCACTGGAATTGACCCCCACTTTCAGATCGTCCTCCCGATCGGCCATGGCGTAGACCGTATCAAAGCCCATGGTCCACATGACCACTGCGCCCCACAGCAGCCAGATTGGGGGAGTGAGCGCGGCTGTTACCGCTGTCCAACTAATCAAAACGGCAAAGCCCCAGGCAATGGACAACACCAATTGGGGGACGGGAAAGACTCGCTTGGCGAGCGGATAGAGGACGATTACGGGCACCGCTGCTACGCACAGCCAAAAACTAAGGGGGGTGAGGTAGAGGGCTAAGCCAGCAGCACAGCCTAGGGCGACGAGGGCGACCACCATTCCAGTTTTGACGGTGAGGGCACGGGCGGCGAGGGGGCGATCGCGGGTGCGGGCCACATTGGGGTCAATATTGCGGTCCCACAGATCGTTGATCACACAGCCAGCGGCGCTGGTGGTAATACTGCCGAGGATGATCACCCCAATCAGAAGGAAGTCGGGCCATTGGCCTGCGGTCTGACTATGGGCGGCCAGAAAAATGGCCCAGAGAGCTGGGATCATTAAAATCAAGCGGCCCGTAGGCTTATCCCAGCGCAGTAGCCGCATCACAGCTGGCCAAGTGGGTTCAGAGGTCGGTGGGGTTTGAGTCACCATGATAAATCGGCATTGGAGGTTTGAAGAACAGAAATTTAGCCATAAAACTACCAGACACCATGGGGCAGTGGTATGGCTTCTGTCTTCATCTTAAAATAGGGAGGCTCAGGGGACTGGATTTTTTTGCCGGAAATTGCCTAGGGGAGACCAATAAGTATCAATGATCATTGCGATCGCCAGTTTTAAAGGAGGGGTGGGCAAGACCACCACTGCGATGCATTTGGCAGGGTTTTTGCAAAGCCATGGCCCCACATTGTTGATTGATACAGACCCGAACCAGTCGGCGATCGCTTGGGCTAAACGGGGACCATTGCCCTTTGATGTGATTGATGAATGGCACGAAGCTCCCGCCACTGACTATCACCACATTGTAATTGACACCCAAGCCCGTCCCACCCCGGACGATTTTGCCATCCTCGCCGATAGCTCTGAGTTCCTGATTTTGCCCACCACCCCGGACATTCTCGCCATGGATGCCCTTGCCCTCACCTTAGAACAGTTGCACGACGTGGGGGCCTATCGCTATCGGATTTTGCTGACCATTATTCCCCCCAAACCCAGCAAAGATGGGGAACAGGCCCGGACTTTATTGCAGGCAGCGAACTTGCCTGTGTTTGCCAGGGGCATTCCCCGATCGGCAGCCTATCGCAAAGCTGCCAGTGATGGCTCCCTCACCGGGTTGGTGAACAATGCGGCGGCGCGAAAGGCATGGGCCGCCTATGAAGCAGTAGGGCAAGAATTGCTGACCTTAGGAGTTTCCAGCAGTTCCGTCTAAATCTATGGAGCTGTCCCTGCTTTATAGCGATCGCCCCATGGGTTAGGACGGTTCTGTGGGGGCGCTTCCTAGGGATTTAGCAGCTTTCAGGCAGGATTAGGGGGAGTCAGAGCAGGCCGGGGATGATCCAACCGAGGCTTAGGATAGGCTTGATTTTGCCAAGCTTTTTCAGTTTTTTTGTAAGAAAGGGGGATGTGGCTCCAAACATAGTGGCTGAGTTCCCCCCGACTGAGGACGAGAATAGGGGGCCAGGGGCGATAGTCTGCATAGGGCAAATAGGGCAGCAAACCACTGCACACCGCACTGGTCAATAAACCTGGGCCTGTTTGGGACCAAGCCGCTTCAGCGGAATAGTGCAGCAAGTTGTCCGCTGCTTGATACAGGGCGCTATGGAGCATGGGGTGATGGGCAACGCTACCAATAAAGTTATTACCGAAGCAGGCAAAATCTTCGTGGTACAGCACCAGATCGGCGTTGCGTTGGCGCAGGGGTTCGAGGGAGCGGCGGCAGCGATCGTCGGCATCGGCGTAGAATCCGCCGCAACAGTTGAGGTAGGCGAGGCGGAAGAAGTCGGCTTGGGCGGCGGGATGGCTACAGAGGCCAAAGGCGTTGACGATGTCGGGGTCGTAGTGTTGCTGGAGGAAGGCGATCGCCTCCCTTAACGAAAATCGCTGGTATTCATAGTCGGGATTGTGTTCCAGCCAGGTTTGGCCCAGTTGTTGAACTTCGGGCGGTGGTTGGGGGTCGTCCCAAAATTGAATGATGCGTTTGGGAATAGTCGCACCACGGGGTTGCTGTATGGCGAGGGTTGTTCGGAGGGCGGCCCACACCCCTTGCTGATGGAGTTCTGTCGCCAGGGCAATGATGGCTCCCAGATAGGTGGGTTCTGCGGTGATAATAGCGGCGATCGCGAGGAGGCGATCGCGTCCCTCTTCTGCCTGAGCCGCCTTGAGTTGGGTCAGGCGCAACGGATTGATGTAAAACTCATTGATGATGGTGCCGATGTGATTCTTGATGGGCAACCCCACTTGACCCGGAGGTCGCTGTTTTTCTAAATCTTGGGTCGCTTGCTTCAACTGATCATGGGCGGCAGCCAAGTCCCCTTGGAGCAGGAAGATCCGGGCCAGTTGCATTCGTTCTGGCTGTTGGGCGGGATGGAGGGCGATCGCTTCCCTATAATAATTTTCCGCTGCTGCCAAATCAAATTGGAGCAGGGCGATTTCACCCCGCTGATTCAGCATTCGTTTGCGCCAGTCATGTTGATCGGTGGTGAGGGTGGCGAGGTGGGCGATCGCGTCATC
The DNA here is from genome assembly GCA_035284985.1 of Leptolyngbyaceae cyanobacterium. GTDB lineage: Bacteria > Cyanobacteriota > Cyanobacteriia > CAKZMO01 > CAKZMO01 > JAAHGY01. The sequence goes on along the minus strand of JAYKIC010000201.1, from coordinate 2,965 downwards.
ATATGCACCACAGCGGATCAAGAGTTGCACCCGTTCCAACTCTAGGGGTACCTGGTGAGGGAATTGACTCTGGGCATAGTCTAGGGCCGCCAAGCTAGCATCGACTTCACCATAGCGTAGGGTAAGTTGGACCTGTTTGAGCCATAGTTGGACCCCATGGGGCAGAATTTGCTGGGCGCGGTGGAGGGTGGCGATCGCGCCATCGTAGTCTCCCTGCTGCGCCAAACATTCTGCTAAACCACAGTAGATGCCGGGATTGTGGGGCGTTTGCTCAATAGCGTGTTCATACCATTGCTGGGCGGTGTCAAAGGCTTCCAGGGATTGGTGAAGCTGGGCAAGGAGATGCAGGACGCTGGGATGGGCGGTGCAATGGGTGGCATAGTGTTGCAAAAGGGCGATCGCCTCCGTCACCTTTCCCAACTGACTCCAGCAACGAGCCAGTTCCACGGTGGCATAAGCGTGATCGGGCTGCGTCTGCAAAATTTGCTGGTAGATCGCCGCCGCTGCCCCTATTTCCTGCTGCCGCTGGCAAATGCTACCGAGCAACATCTGGGTGCGGGGATGCTGCCGAAACTCCGGCGATGCGGTTGTAATTTCCTGCTGGGCCAGGTCCAGTTGCCCCATTTCCCGCAACTCTTCAATCAGCAACCAGTGGGCCTGGGCAATGGGAGCGGGATCATCGGGGGTTTGCAGGGCAATCCCGTGGGCGCGGCGAAAGTGGTCCAATGCTTGTTGCCGCCGACCGTGTTGGCGATCGATCATTCCTTGCTGAATCAAAATCTGGGCATCGTCGGGGTATTGTTGCTGCAAGGTTTGCAGTGCCGATTGCACCCGGTCCCACTGCTGGGAATCTTGCCACACATTGACCATTTTGAGTTGAATATCGAGGCGATCGGGTTTGAGCACAGCGGCTTGTTGGAAGCAATCGAGGGCCACCGTAAACTGTTGCCGTAGCCGCTCCACCTCCCCCAAATGCATCAGCAATTCGACTTCTTGGGGATGGTGGAGCAAGGTTTGCCGGATGCGACTGGCAGCACGGTCCAGATCGCCATCGTTCCGGGCGGCGATCGCCACTTTCAAATTCGCCCAGAGATGATTAGGATCATGTTCGAGAATCTGGTGAAAATAGGTCAGGGCGGTTGGCCAATCATCGTGTTGCTGGTATCGATCGCCTAGACGTAATAGACAGTGACTTAATTGGGGAGAACGGTTCTGCGGCCAGAGAGTTTTAACTCGCGTCTCAATCCGTTTCAGTGCTTCTAATTCATTGGAAGTTTGGCCCAATCGCATAGCACAATCTCCCAATGAAACCAGTAGATTTTGTTGTTGAGGATATTGATTGAGGATGGTTTCGTAAATGGCGATCGCCCCCAGTAAATCTCCAGCCTCACGCAAGATCGCCCCATACCGTTGCAGGACGGGCAAATGCTGCGGCCATTGTTCCACTAGTTTGTTGCCCAAAGATTTAGCGTCATCCCACTGCTTTAACGCTTGCAGCTCTTCTAGAATCCACAGTTGGACATCCCGTTGACACGGTGGGTTTGGGGCAACATCATCAGCTTGGCGAAACCACTGGAGGGCTTGGAGGCGATCGCCCTGCTGCTGGGAAATTTTGGCCCGTTGGACTAAGCCCCAGAAATTTTTGGGATGGTGCTGAAAGAGACGATCCAGGGTGGCAGTGGCAGCAGCAAAGTTCCGACTATTCAGAAATACACTTGTTTTTTTCAGGTAGGCTTCTGGATGAGTTGGGTCAAGCTGAATTACCTGGTCAAACCAATTCAACGCGATATCGACTTGTTGCTGTTCTAATGCCAACTGCCCTAACCGCACTAAGGGTAATGGATGTTGGGGATGAGCAGCAGCAGCGGTCTGGAGATGAGTTTCAGCACTCGCTTGATCACCCAAAGCGGATAATTCTTGCGCCAGTTGCAGATGTGCCCACAAATTATCGGGAGCAAAGTCTAAAATTTGGCGATAACTGGCACAAGCTTGGTGGCGATCGCCCTTTAGCCGCCAGCTATTGCCTAGCTCTAACCAACCCTTTACAAACTGAGGATGTTGTTCGAGCAGGGCTTGGAGTTGGGCGATCGCCTCATCCATGTTGCCAGCCTCTCGCTGGTTTAGGATCGGGGCTAACTGTTCATGGGGGGATGGATTGACCATAGGAAATGGTGATTTGAGCGTGAGCTATACGCCAAGCTGGGGTGAAACCTATCACTCTTAATAGTGCCAGACCTACTGCAAACTGCAACCATTTCCCCTTAGCCTGATACAGGCTGTAACTATCCCCGGTTTCTGCTGAAGACTGTTAGGTCATAGGTTGGGGTTGACTAGGGTCGTTCTGGCGGGTTGGTTGAGCATAATAGAACTCATGCACTGTTTTCCTGATGCCCATGATGCCAAATAAAGAACGAAGAAAGAGGTTTCAAAAGAACGAAGAACGAGGAACGAAGAACGAAGAAAAACTGATTTGTGAGTCCGATAGGGGCTAACGATTTTCTCTATGGCGATCGCCTAATAAAGAACGAAGAAAAACTGATTTGTGAGTCCGAGTTTGATCAAGAGCAGGATCATTATCAGGTGATGAATGTGGGTTAGGATGGCACGCGACGTTGCCGGAATTGCGCCAGTACAGGGAGTTGGCGATCGCCTAATTCACCGCCGCAATCCATCATGCGATCGCCCTCTCTCATCCATAACGGGATGGCGCAACGCCACTCCGAAGGAGTATCGCCCAACGCAACACCAAAAGGCTTGTTGGCCATTTCAATGGCTACAAAATCAGAGTGCTAAAATGAGTCAACCGATCGTACTCCGGTATTCCGATAATGGTTCAACTTTCTTCTGATTCGATCGCCCATCGTACCCCATTGCCTGCATTGGCGAGACCTGTGATTGTGCCAACGGCTATGCCTGCGTGGAATAATGCTGACGATGAATGGTGGAGTGATGAGCCGCAGTTGGA
>JAYKIC010000200.1:0-6805 GCA_035284985.1 Leptolyngbyaceae cyanobacterium | reverse complement strand
ATACCGAATATGAAATCCCGCCTTATTATGATTCCCTCATTGGTAAGGTGATTGTGTGGGGACCGGATCGACCCACGGCGATCGCCCGGATGAAACGGGCATTGCAGGAATGTGCAGTCACGGGATTACCCACCACCATTAGCTTTCACCAACGAATTTTAGAACATCCTGATTTTTGTGCCGGCAACGTCTACACCAACTTTGTGGAAAAAATGATGTCGAAGTGACTTCTTTCTAACGTATGGATTCAGCGTTTTAAGCAATTGCAGGAGCCAGGGAAAGGTCCAATTGGGGCATAATGGTGCAATTCTTACAGAGAACGGAAATCTACCACGGAACGAGCAGGACTGCGTTACTCTAGAGGAACTAATTTGGGCATTGCCTAAATGTAATGCTCGAATGTAATGCTCGACAGTCAGCTTGTATCGTGAGCCAGGATCGTGAGTCAGTATAAGTCCTATCCTCCAACCCAACCATCCCGTTCCCCGGATCGATCGCCATTGCTGTCCGAGGGATTGTCTGCGTCGGGGCGATCGCTCCGGGCTGAATCTGGCGGAAGAATCGGGGAAACCCAAGATTTGGAGGCGGGGCAGGCTGACCCAAAAGCGGGACACCTATCGATGGGGCCGGGGGCAGAGTACGACGTAGCCTCCCACGCCATTAATCAAGATATTCAGGCCATTACCCATTATTTGCGCCATGAGTCGCCCCTGTTGGATTTAGTGGCGATTGATCTCTATCAACATTTGATTGAGCAGTATGGGGCTGAGTTGGATCAGGAGATGACCAGCGATACCATCCTGACCACCCTCAAAAATTGGGCCAGGGAGCAGTGCGATCGCCACAACCATTGGGTGCAAACTGCCGAGGGCATTAGTGCAAGCTTGGTGGCGAAAGCGATTCAAGCTATGGAACGGGACTTAGGCCACAGTATGTTGGAGTCCCTGGACTGGAACGAATTTAACCAAATTTTGTTCCAATATTTATTTGAGCATCCGGCCACCCCCATCAAGCAACGATTGGAACCCTTAGAGACCCACTATGCCCAACTGCTATCCCAACAAATTGTCAGCGAACTGGACCTAGACCATCAGTCCATATCCTCCCTAAAACGAAATTTGGGCCTTGCGCCGCATATTTCCCATACCTTACCCCTACTGGGGCAGACCCTCGCCCACATTGGCCCGATTCCAGAGATTGCCAGTGAAATGCCGTTGATAGTGGGGGAGGATTGGGACGGTGATCTGCTGTTTTCCGATCAATTCCAGGCGGATCTGTGGGCTTCGGATGCGCGGGAAATCGCTTACTTGCGCTATCACTCTAAACAGCGGCGACACCAGTATCTAGAACATTACTTGACTAGCGAAGCCGATATTGATAGTTTGCCATGGGATGGGGTTGCCCAAATTCTAACCAAATTTGGCTTAACCGCCGCTAAACTGCATCTCCTGTTGCTGGCTTACAGTGCCCAACACACGGATTGGTACCATCCCTTCACCGTAACCGTCGCTCAGCTAGTCACCGATCTGGGTTGGCAGGTGTGTCCGATCCACCCATCCGATGCTGCGGTCCATCACCAAGGGGTTATCGGCAAACGGGGAATGACTCCATCTCGGCCAACTGTCTCCACAGCTCAAACGAAAGTGACCAATGTGCTGTATGCCCTGTCCTGCATTTTGGTGAAATTAGTGTGGGTGGAACATGGCGATCGCGCCATCATCGGCCAAACCCCCGTCGGCAAACTATGGGATATGGTCATCACGCCCACAGGGGAATTTGACTGGCAAACTGGTCAGATTGAAGCCGCCCAGCAGATTAATATTACCGTGCGTCCAGGGTTATGGATCGATGGGTTGCGCCATCCCCTTTCCCATCCGTCCCCCCATCCTGGTATTCCTGCCCCAGGAGTCACCGGATTAGATACAAACCCATGGCTAAGTGAACATCCCCACACCAGTCATGTTCAACAGCAGCTATGGCACTGTGGGGAATTAGCCCATCAACTCTTACGCCTGGGAGCCTATGCCCAGGATTTGGCCATGCGTATGATCGTGCATCTAATGCTAAATACCCAAACCCAAACCAACGATTCAACCGCCCGCCACTATCTCGTCGAATCTCTCTTGGCGCAGGTAGTCCCTCCGGCAAAACTGGCAAAGGCTAAAACCAATATTAAGCACGGACAGCAACTATTTGAGGCGTGGAACGATATGCTAACCGTGCTAGCACAATTGCAATGGTATCCCGATCCGAATTATGCGAGTGTGGCCCATGCTGAATCCCGTCTACCCTTGGCCCAAGGGGAACATCGCCGCGCTTCCAGCCAACCGATTACATCCGAGCCTGATCTGACTCAATTCTATGTTTATCCTTACCCCAAATGGTTAGCACCCCACTCAACGATGCGTAAACCAAGGGGCTGGGTCCAAACATGGCTGGAGCAAACCGTGCAAATTCGCAGTGATATTCACACCATGGAGTACTTTTAAAGCTATCCGTTTTTTAAAACTATCCGCTCTCACCGGACTAGGCTAACCCCGTAAAGCCTACAACCCAAAAGATGTAGCCAGGAGTAAAGCAACTAAGGTGAGAGCGGTCTAGCGGATTATTCAATTGACGCTTGACTGCCGAGAGGAACGCTGAAATATCAGTTACCCTCGGAGGGTCATCAATTCTAACGAACAGCCTCGGCACACAGCCAGCTTCCATCAACCAAACAACCCATGCGTTTACTACTATCTGTCATGGGCATCACCTCCATGCTTTACTACTGGGCTGAAGCGATCGCGAGAGGCGCTTCCCCGTTTACAGTTTCCTCTCTACCAGAAAAGATAACACACTTTTTTGAAGCGATCATTGTCACTCCTTTGGTTTGCTGTAATGGGTTTGAACCCCCTTGGTAATTTAGGGAGGGATGCGTGACCCTTTCTTAATCGGCTTCAGGCTGACCTGAAAGGGGTAGGCTCTGAGTATCCCCAGGCTGGGACGGTTTGCTGAACCGCTGGGCTAGGGTTTCCCGCTGATTAATCAAATAGATACTCATCAGGGTGAGAATGACTCCGATCCCCTGGAGACTGCTCAACACCTCACCCAAAAAGCCGTAACCAAACAGCAGCGCAAAAATAGGGGTGAGAAACGTCAGGGCAATTAAGCTGGTAAGGTTGCCGCTGGAGGCAAAGAAGAAAAATAGACCGTAGGCGATCGCCCCGCCAAAAATAGACGCATACCCCAAGGCCAGCCAATCCCCAGTTAGCAGAAAAGAGTACTGTAAAAATTCCGTTTTATAGGACAGGGCAAAGACCATCACGCCACCGATAATCATGTGCCATCCCGTTGCCATCACCGGGTCTGCATGTTTCGATACGTAGCGAATCATCACCGTACCCACGGCCATGGCTAGGGAGGCTAACAACATCAACCATTGACCATTTTGGAAGAGGCGGGTCAGCAGGTCGGGGAGATTGAGGTGGGCGATCGCCACCATATTTGGCAGCAGGGTAGCAACCTGACCCTGGATCAACGCCTCATAGCCCTGCATAATCCAAGCATCCGGCAAGCCAATGAGGCTAATGCCCATCACCCCCAACCCTAGGCCCAAGAAACCCCACAACCCAATCCGTTCACCAAAAAGAAACCGAGCCATTAGGGCTACAGCAATGGGTTGGGAGTCAATCATCACCGATCCCAATCCTGCTCCGGTGCGCTCCAACCCCTCCGCCAAAAATCCCTGGAACATCGCGCCATCCACCACTGCAAAAGCCAGAATCCAGGCCCACGCTTGCCAGGTTTGGGGTTGGGGCCGTCCCATTAAACGGGCTGCCCCAATCACTAGCAGTCCTGCTGGAAATAAGCGCAGGGTGGCAATAAATAGGGGTGTAGTATGGGGAATTACCCCTTTCATCGCCACCATCGCCGTGCCCCAAAAGAAAAAGGGAGCAATCAACAGCAACGGCAGAAAACGTGATTTCGTATCAGTGGGATTGGATAAACGCATGGGGTAGGAGTTCAGTTGAAAGGGTTGGAGAAGGCTTCTGGAGAAAGTATGGAAAGTATGGGCGGTAGCGTTGGATCAAGCACCTTAATGCCTTAGACTGACGGGCAGACCTGCTTTTTCACCCAATAGTGTGGGATATAGCCTGAGTGGATCTTACCGAATTTTGACCATTTATGTCGTTTTGTAACAGATTTGGTAGGGCTTTGGAGGTACTATCGACATTGGGATTGGGGTTAATTTCTGAGTTGTGAGGACTAAATTATTATGGCCATGCCACCTTCATCCATGGATCGTCCGACTTGTGACCTCGTGTTGCGGCAATGTCGGCTGGTGGTGCCAAAACCCCAGGCCGATTTGTCAACGGTGGACATTGCGATTCAGGACGGGCAGATTGTGGCGATCGCCCCCAACCTTCCCCACACGGGTACCTTGGAATTAGATGCCGCCAACCAACTGGTTAGCCCCCCCTTTGTAGAATCCCATATTCACCTAGATGGAGTCATGACCGCTGGCGAACCTCGCTGGAACGAAAGCGGCACCTTGTTTGAAGGGATCGAGATTTGGCGGGAGCGGAAGCAATCCCTCACCCTAGAGGATGTGAAAAAGCGGGCGATCGCGGCCCTGAAGCAACAGGCAATGCAAGGGGTTTTGTTTGTTCGCACCCATGCCGATGTCAGTGAAGCCAACCTAATTGCCCTCCAAGGATTGCTAGAAGTGCGGGAGGCGGTGAAGGATTGGATCACGGTGCAAGTGGTGGCCTTTCCCCAGGATGGGGTCTACGGTAGCCCCAAAAATGAGGATTTGTTGGAAGAGGCGCTGAAATTGGGGGCGGATGCGGTGGGGGGCATTCCCCACTATGAACTCACCCGCGAGGATGGGGTGCGATCGCTCCACCGCATTTTTGAATTAGCGGCGCAATACGATCGCCTGATTGATGTCCACTGTGACGAAATTGATGACGACCAATCCCGTTTTCTGGAAGTGCTAGCGGCTTGTGCCATTCGAGCCGGAAATGGCGATCGCGTCACCGCCAGCCATACCACCGCCCTCGGTTCCTACAACAACGCCTATGCCTTCAAACTCATGGGATTCCTCGATCGCGCCCAGATTAACTTCATTGCCAATCCCCTAATCAACATCACCCTCCAAGGTCGCACCGATACCTATCCCAAACGGCGAGGGGTGACACGGGTGAAAGAACTGTGGCAGCGGGGATTAAACGTCAGTTTGGGCCATGACTGCATTCAAGACCCCTGGTATGCCCTCGGTACGGGCAATATGCTGGATGTGGCGATGATGGCCGTGCATATCTGCCAGATGACCGGACGGGTGGAAATGGATGCCTGCTATAACATGGTGACATGGCACGGGGCCAAAACTCTCCATCTCCGGGATCAGTATGGGATTGAGGTGGGCAAACCTGCTAATTTAATTGTGCTGGAGGGCAGCGATCGCTACGATGTATTGCGCCGACGGGCCACCGTCCGGTCCGTCATTTCTCAAGGAAAATTAATCGCCCAAACCCAACCAGCCGTAGGCGAGTGGCTAGGATAATTGCACTAATCCAAACTGGAAATAATAGACCTGTCCGAAAATTGGGGAAATGAAGATTTGGGTTTATAGCCTGATTTGGCACATCAGCGGTTGCGAGTATTGCCGAATCGGGGGAGAGATACCGACCTGATGGCAATGTAGGCAGCAGCCCCAGTGAGATTTCACCAACATTGAGCACCCAACCCTGCATTACGTTGAGTCAGTGCCGAAGAACACGGATTTAATCGAGCGATCGCTGTGATATAGTGTGACGGTTCCCAGATTAGTTACCCTCTACAGTAATCAATATCTGGTGCATCAACTTATATCATCTTGAGAAAAACTGAAATTAAACACCGAGGAGAAAACTATGGAAGGATGCTTGCGGGTGGGTCAGGATGCCCCTGATTTCACAGCGACTGCTGTATACGACCAAGAGTTTAAAACGATCAAGCTCTCGGACTACAGGGGGAGCAAGTATGTTGTCCTATTTTTCTATCCCTTGGACTTTACCTTTGTTTGCCCCACCGAAATTACGGCATTTAGCGATCGCTATGAAGAGTTTGCCAACCTATCAACGGAAATTTTAGGGGTATCGGTAGATAGCGAATTTTCCCACCTCGCTTGGATTCAGACCGATCGCAAAAGCGGCGGCGTTGGGGATTTAGCCTATCCCCTAGTATCCGATATTAAGAAAGAGATCAGCACTGCCTATAACGTCCTTGATCCCGATGCTGGGGTGGCTCTACGGGGGCTATTTATCATCGACCAGGAAGGCATCATCCAACACTCCACGGTCAACAACCTTTCCTTTGGTCGTAATGTTGACGAAACATTGCGAACGCTTCAAGCGATACAACATGTCCAAAGCCACCCGGATGAGGTGTGCCCCGCAGGCTGGCAGCCTGGGGACAAAACTATGACCCCTGATCCGGTTAAATCCAAGGAATTCTTCGCCAGTGTGGCAGCGGAATAGTGGTTAATTCACGACTTGGCAAAGTTTACGAGATGAGAGGGGATTTGGGCACGCACCGCGTGCCCAAGTCCCCCGTTTTTTTGTTGTCAAGCTGAGACGGTTGCCAAGTCGTGTTAATTGTTAATTTAATTACATTAGTTTAACCAAGAACACTGATGACCCACTAGGGATAATCTGGGCTTACTAGAACATATGGCGTGTTCTAGGAGTCTCCCATGAAAAAACTTCCGGCTTTGAACAGCGTCTGTGGCTGTGTACCAGTCCTGGCGATCAGTAGTGTAATGGGCCTGGGTTATTATGGC
>JAYKIC010000199.1:0-6783 GCA_035284985.1 Leptolyngbyaceae cyanobacterium | reverse complement strand
CAGAGCCACAATCCTAACACTGATGTTCATGGTGAACTTAAATTGCAACGGTCCGCAAACTAGCCATGGAATTTGTTTACTTTCCTTGTAGTAAAGGCATAACCCTAGAATCGGTAAAGTCCGCGATCACCAGGTTGGCTCCCAGGGCTTCCAGCGCTTCCGGTGCTTGGGTGGAAGCCACACCCACGGTAAAAACCCCGGCTTTAACGCCAGCGGTGATTCCCGTGGGGGAATCCTCAAATACGATCGCCCGATTGGGCGCAACGCCTAATATCTCCAGAGCCGTGAGATATGGCAAGGGATGGGGTTTGGCAAACTCTAACTCTTCGCCAATAATCACTAAGGGAAAGCGATGATCTACTTTCAGGACTTGCAACATAAATAGGGCATTTTGCCGGGGAGCATTGGTCACTACGGCTTTTTTAAGGTTGCGAGATTCCAGCCAATCTAGTACGTCCAAAACACCGGGTAGGGGGACAAGAGCTTCGATGGCCCGGTGGCGAAATTCAGCTTCTTTGCGGACTCCCAAGGCGATCGCCTCCGCCATTGAAAGCTGAGGCAAAATATCTACCAAAATATCTTGGTTTAAACGCCCACTAAAATGGCGATCGTAGAATTCCCGATCCACCTCTAAACCATACTCCAGCAAAAACTCTCGCCAAATTTGGAAGTGAAGGGCATCCGTATTGGTTAAGGTACCATCTAAGTCAAACAAGATGGCCTCTGGCATTCCATGGAAGACAGCCGATTCGTTAGCCGAAGGTAGACCCATTCCACCCCCACATCGCTCCTGGTGAATCCACAAAATCAATGTAAGTCCGATTCTTCGGCACCCCTAAGGCGGCGGCAATCTTATCGCAAAAGTCCTGGCTCATGGCCTTGGTTTTAGCGCCTCCCATGGTGCCCACACTTTTGATTTCAATCAAGCAGCTAGGTTCCGCTGTTCCTCCAAATGTCATGGCTTTGTCCGCTTCAAAAGCAGTCATCACGTAGGATTCAGGCTTACCCAGGTGGCTAGCTAGACTGGTCGATAATTCCTGTAAAAGGGCTTCCACATCCGCTTGATCAGGAGATGGGATGGAGGTTTGAACTCGAATCAGTGGCATAGTCAACCGGGCTAAATCACAACAACAATTGATCGATAGGGTGATGAATAGAGCATAGAGGGGGGGCACCGTAAGCAGCATATCAGCAAATGATTCAACAAGCCACGGAAATGGCATAAAGTTGGAAAATCATCCAACATCGCCTGTTTAGGATTGTTTAGTAAAGATTCTGATAGCTGCTGTTGTCTTCTTCCGCTTTAGGGGGACTCTCTTCATTTGAACCATAGTTGGCGTAGTTGACGTTGATGACGGGTGCTTCATCGTCGTAATTTTTGGGGGATGGGGACCAATCATCGCTGGAGGGGGGGCGATCGCCCATGGCTGATCGACTGCGCTCGTCCATCCGGCCTGAGGTTGGGGTATCATCCCACGACACATCGATGGCTACGGGTTCAGGATTACGCCGGGGGGACCGGGGCAAACGCCGACGGGGGCGCTCGTCGTAACGCTCGTCGTCGCGCTGATCATAGCGATCGCCCTCATAGCGGGGACGCTCATCCCGAACTGGACGGCGCGGCGGCATTCGGCGGGGAGCGGTTTGATAGTCATCCCATTCATCCCTGGGGGGACGGGCGGAGCGGCTGGCGGGGATGCGACGACCAGAACGAACATCCATAACCGGACGGGGTTCAAACTCAGTGCGGTAGCGAGCGTCACGGGAGTCGTAACTATCTTCTTCGTAGTCGTAGTTGCGGCTAACGGGGCGATCGTCATCCACCGCTGAAGGACTCCGCTTAGCCTGTTCAGCGGTAATGCCCCGCAAGCGGATATTTTCAACGGCAAAGAAAACGGCTGAACCCACCGTGGCGATATAGCCCAACTGTAGGATGGGGTTCAAATCCCACCCCTGAAACATTAATATAAAGCCACACACCGCTGCAATGGCCGAGAAAAAGATGTCGTGGTCCCTGGCAAGCTGGGGCCGATAGGAGCGCAGTGCGTACAACGCTACTCCACATAGCACCAAGAGAATGCCGAGGATAAATGGTAGTCCTCCGCCAAAATTAATCATTGTTGTCCCCCTACATTAACCACTCTTGTCTATAGTAAGCTGATTTGTCCCAGTCATGCCTGCTGGGTTGCCGCCTTATCCCCATATGGGACCCATTCATCTTCTACTTTTTCTAGGGGATACAGCTTAAAGTTCCCTAGAAAAAATCCCAGTAGTCGGTGAATGTTGTTTGACTAGTCACGACTTCTAATTACCATCTTTAGCTAAGAAATATCAAGGAAATATCAATGGGTTTAGAAATTTTAGCAGGCAACTAGGATAGAGACATCGACCATGATTAGCTGGTAGGCTAGACATAGCTCCTGACGAACGTTAATTATAATACCGATACTTAATAATACTGATACTTAATAATACTGATAACATTTGCTACGTTAAAGTCGAATGTCTACATCTTCACTAAGCGATCGCGCTAAAGAACTCATTAGTAAGGCCAGAATTGTCAGCTTTGACGGTTGGGCCACAACCCATCCTCCCGCATTGGTGCAGCGCTTCCAACAGGCGGATGATCAACAATATTATCTCACCGATGAGGATATGGTTGAGATTGTAGCAACGGCTCCAGCAACAGCCCAGTTTTTATCGGTGGTGCTGGTGTTGCGCGATCGCGCCCCTGACATTGTGAATGAAGCCCGATCGGCTGTGCTGGTGCAATTTCCCAACATTCTAGAGCCGGGAGGGGGTCTCTATCCGCCAGCGAGGGCAGAAGCCTGTTGGCGAGATTTCTGGCACTTTTTACGCTGCATCACCTATGGCATTGCGGGACAGCACCTAGACTACACCAGTGCCCCAGGGTTACATTACATGAATTTGTTGTACCAAGAACTCCAAGTGCCCCTGGATGCAATGGTTGTGGGGTTAGAAGGGGTGAAAGCGGCTGCGCTGAGTCGAGTTGAGGATAGGGATCTGCATCCCTCCCTCGCCCCCTATTTTGATCAGCTGATTGACCAACTCCGCCAGTTTGAAGGCCAGTTTGAAGCCAATTAAACCCAACTAATGGCGCGATCGGGCTATCTGACGGCTAAGAACAATCACTGGAATTAGGCCCACGACCAAAATCATCAGGGCTGGAGCCGATGCTTCCACCAGTCGTTCGTCAGAGGCATACTGGTAGACCCGCACCGCCAAGGTGTCAAAGTTAAACGGACGCATGACGATGGTGGCGGGCAATTCTTTCATCACGTCCACGAACACGAGCATGATGGCGGTCAACAAACTGCCCCCGATGAGGGGCATATGTACTCGCATTAGGGTGGTGGTGGGGGTACAGCCCAAACTACGGGCGGCATCGTCTAAGCTGGGACGAATTTTCCCTAAGCCCGCTTCCACTGCCCCCAGGGCAACCGCCAAAAATCGCACTAGATAGGCAAACACTAAGGCCACCATGGTGCCACTTAGGAGTAAACCGGGGGAGGTGCCGCGAATGGATTGAATCAATGCGGCGATCGCCTGATCCAATCGCACCACGGGAATCAAAATACCCACTGCAATGACTGCACCGGGTACGCCGTATCCCATTGAAGCCAATCTCACCCCTGCTTGAATCAACTGGGAGCGATTGAGACGGGCACCATAGGCTAAAACAAGGGCAATCAGGAGGGCGATCGCCGCTGTTATCCCTGCCAGCAGTAAACTATTGCGAGACAATTCAAAAAAGCTTTCATCTAAGGTTTTATCCCAGTGAGCCACCGTCATCCACAACAGCAACGTCGCAGGCAGTAGTAGGCCAATGAGAATGGGAATAAAGCAAATTAGCCAAGCAACGCAAGCATGGCTCCGCCCCAATTCATAGGCTGACACCGTGCGCTGACTATTTTGGCTCTGGTAGTATCGTGCTTGCTGACGGGACCACCGTTCTAACACCAACAGGGTAAAAATGAATATCATTAATATGGCGGATAGTTGGGCGGCAGCGACCCGTTCCCCCATGCCAAACCAGGTGCGATAGATGCCAGTGGTAAAGGTGCCCACGCCAAAATATTGGACCGTGCCAAAGTCGTTGAGGGTTTCCATCAAGGCTAGGGCCAATCCTGCCATGATGGCTGGGCGGGCCAAGGGTAAGGCGACGGCATAAAAACAGCCCCATGGTCCCCGGCCCAAGGAGCGACTCGCATCTAAGGTGCGGCTAGATTGCTCCAAAAATGCGACCCGGGCCAACATATAAACGTAGGGATAGAGGGTGAAGCTAAACATGGCGATCGCCCCCCCCATAGAACGCACATTGGGAAACCAGTAGTCCGTCATCTGTTCCCAACCAAAGAGCGATCGCAATCCCATTTGCATCGGACCAAAGTAGTCCAACCAATCGGTATAAGTATAGGCCAACAGATAGGCGGGAGCGGCCAAGGGAAGCAGTAGTGCCCACTCAAACCAACGACTACCCGGAAACCGACACAGGGTCACAAGCCATGCCGTACTCACCCCAATCAGACAAACCCCAAGCCCCACCCCCACCATCAGAATGAGAGAATTGGTGACATATTGCTGTAACACCGTAGTAGCCAAATGTTGCCAAATATCCCGTGTATCAGCAAAAACGCTACCTAGCACCACTAAAACAGGAAGGGCAACCAACAAGGTCACGGTCCATACTGCCACCGTCCAGCGCCAAGTGGGTTGCTGCAACCAAACACCGATACGTTGCAATTGGGTCGGAAAAAGGGAAGGGGAAGTCATGGTCTTAAACTACAGGGTAGACTGCAAAAAAGCATTGGGGCCGTGGGTTGCCCCCTACTTTTGCTACAGTAAATCATAGCGATGGAGATGAACCCGTCCCAGTGGTTTTAATTAATGATGGGATTAAGATTAAGACCTCGGTATATACAACCCAGTTCCGTTCACGAACCAATGATGTAGAGCAGCGTGTAATCAACAGCAATAAAGCAAAAGAGCGCCCCTATCATTCGTCCAGGGACACTCTCTTACCTATGTAGACAGGATATAGCTCTAGGAAAAGAGAAGAGCTAAAAATCATCACTTACCAGTCGCTGCTCTTCTTCTTCCGAACAATCACGACAACTGGCTGAACGTTTTCTCCAACCGTTCCATCTTCCTTAAGCGATTCGATTACATTCCTAATCTTTTTGAAGAGCTTACCCTCACCATAGCGAAGATCCTTAATGTCATCACCTTTACCAGTCATCTCTAGGATGATAGTGTTTTCCTTTTGAGCGATCGCCACGTTCTTTACTCCTGAAAAACTTTACAAATAATTAATCAAAACGCTTCCCATACCAATAGGCTATACAGGAAAAGAAAAGTAACTTGGAATACAAACCCGATTCCTACACGAGACTAGTCACTAAATCCCTAAAAACAACATCGCTACATCGGTACATTTCGATACACTTGTAACACAAACGTACTTAAGACGTTATTTTTCCACAAGGATTATCCCGTTGAGACTAGAATTTCATCAACTTAGACATGGCTTTGGAATAATTTTTAGGCAAATCTTTAATCCAGCCATTTTTCTTCTTAGAGTTGGACTTGGAATGACGCTCCTTATAGAGTGTTGTGGCTTCATCATACTTCTTAGCCTGCTTGAAGATAGCCTTCTCAATCGGCTTCAATCCTGATGATTGCTTCTTCATCTTCTTTTTCTTCTTCTTGCCAATTACATCTCCATCCAGAGTTGTAGGCACTCCTCCGAAATCGTCGTCACTCTGTAAAACCGTAGCTTTCTTAATATCACCACTCATGTCAATTAATACCCTTCTACCAGTTGACCCCACTATGATAGCACAAAAGCTTATGGTTCCTACCTCTCTCAAAAACAAGAGCCACTGGGTGGTTCAACCACTCTATACAGATTAAGATAGGAGGCAATACAACAAAATACGGCGATACAAACTGTGCTAGAGAACACAGAAGTACAACAAAAAGTTACAGCCATCTATTATAACCAGATTAATCATCTAATAGTTATAGAAGAGGAAGACAGGGGACAAGGGCGATCGCATCTTAATCCTCGCTTCATTTTGTCAATCGAGTATTTCAGGATACCACCGTTTAAAAAACTTTATGGGTGATAAGAGCAGGCTTTTTTTGTCCAGTTTGTCAGTGCCCGTTTTTTTGGCACAAAATCTTGAGGCAAAATAAACCGAGATAGGGTACAGAATCAGACCAGAAGCAAATGCAATAAGACCAGCCCTTGCCCTTGTTCATATCCGCTAGTTTTATTCATAATTCATAACATCTTGACGACTATATGTGTAGACTCTCAATATAGTCTTTCCTTTCTATGAGATTATGGCAGAAATCATCCCAGTTAAAATCTAGCGTTCTTACGACGTATTGTATCTACGAGGTTAACCAATGTCGGCCCAATCGTTGCTAAGTTTTAATGGAACTAGCCACTATATTGATTTTGAAACAGTTTTGAACGTCTACAGGAAAGATTTTTCCCTAGAAGCATGGGTGTTTATTGAAAACCCATCCGGTGTCAACCGAATTCTATCCTCAGAACGGACGAATGTAGGGAAAAACCAGTTTGCCTTGATTCAAAATCAAGATACTGTAGCGTTCATGATGCGAGGGGCGGTCAAAGGTCCAAGCCTCTGGGTCAATAAAAAGCACATTTTGAAAGCAAAGATTCCGGTCAAACAGTGGACCCATGTAGCAGTATGTCGCAAAGGCACACTTCATCAACTGTTTATTAATGGC
>JAYKIC010000198.1:0-3613 GCA_035284985.1 Leptolyngbyaceae cyanobacterium | reverse complement strand
CGATGAATTACCTGATGGTGGTGGATAAATTGGAGAACGGGCAGGAGATCCACGAGGAGCGATCGCCCCTTCTCCTCATCCCAAGGGCCAAATTGGGACAGTTCATCCGCCAGGTTCTGCCCCTCAATCCACTCCTGCACCAGATACAGTGCAGGTATTGAGGCAGTAGATTGGTCAATAGTTGCCAGAAGTTGGGGAATTTGGGGATGCTCCCCCAACTCGGCTAACCGTCGAGCGTCTTGGCGAAAGCGACGGGCCTGATCTGGTGAAAACCCACTAACGGAGTTTGATGGCATGGTCTGGGGCACCATGGAGCTACCAGCCTGCAATGGTAGACATTGTTTGACCACGCAGGGCTGCCCGGTAGTCCGATCCTGCGCCAAAAAGGTCCGCCCAAATCCACCCCGGCTAATCGGTTGCAGAATGGAGTATCGATCCACCAGCCATAGCGATAAACCACAGGACTGGCAAGATGGGGCGATCGCTGGATTCTGGGGATGGGGACAACCTGGGTTCAAGCAATAACGCATATCAGCCCATACCACCGGGACATCTTCCCCACTTTACCCTGAGGGGGCACACCTTGTGGCTGGTGGTGGAGTCTGATGGGTTAGGCGACTGGCTCTAAATGAAGTGAGCAATCACAATTAACCCACAGGATAGACAAACCCCCTGCAAGATAACCATCCGTAATACCATCCAAATTTGAGCCTCTTGGGTGACGGATAAAAAATGATTCATCATGGTTCATGGTGGTGATAGAACAACGGTCCGAGGATGGCCGAAGGGTAAGAATTGTCCCTGGCTGGCTGCAATCCGTCGGTCAGTGGACATTTCCCAACTGATTGGCCATCGTGATCAATTGGCACCCGATGCTCCCCGTTCATGATTCCAAGCTGGGCGATCGCCCCCTTGAGCCGTGTTATCTCTGTTACTTCTGTTACCTTTATAGATGCGTTGTGGATGTTAGCGCTTCATGGTCCCTGGAGGTATGTATTAGCTCTGTATGTGTTGGCTGGATCGGTTAGCAGGATAGGTTCGCAATCAATTAATTGAGGCTTCCTATCCGCTACTGTCTGAAGTATTACCGATTTTCTGGGGATAGCCATCCGCATTTTCGCCAACATTGGCCGAATCCAACAGATTGTTCAAAATCATGAAGATTGAGTGGCATTGGAGATATATTGGTAGGCAATGTTAAGTTGGGGATTATTTTTTCAACTATGTTTTCTTAACTATTTTTTTCAACTATATATAGTGGGACATGGCCAAGCGACCAAAAGCAGAATTAGATGGGTATCCATTCCCTACACCGGAAAATCACTACTATGAGTCGAGGCGTTTAGCCGCTAAGGGTGAGAATTTGGTGGTGCCCAGTCTGGTCATGTTGGGTTCCATGGCGATCGCCTGGTTCATGGTGGTGGGTCACGTTCCCGCCCCGGTCAAGGAGGTCTTGGGGTTACAGGAGCCAGCGACGGAGGAAATGTCGGAGGCATTTCGGCTAGGGGTGAACAAGGCGATGTTGGCGGCTGAAATGACCCAAACCGCTGAGTACCGGGAAGAGTGGCAAAAAGTCGCCATCCTCTGGTCAGAGGCGGTGAATTTCATGGAATTAGTACCGGATACCAGCGACCAGTATGCGATCGCTCAATCTAAGGTGACGGAATATGGTCGCAATTTAGCCTACGCCCAAGGGAACGTGCAGTCCCGTCCCATCGGTGCGCCAATTACCAGCCAATTGTGGGGAAAGGGGGCTACCCGCGAGTTCTTGCTAGCGGTGCAGGGATTACCCACGGATATTCAACGCCATGACTCCCTTTGTAAGGAAACCTATTATTACGGGGCCAGCCAAGTAGAGCTAGAGGATGGCATTGTCCGTTATTACAAAAATCATGACAATAACCTCAATGCGTCGCCTCTGTCCGTCTCTCCGCCTGCCCTAGCGGTAAAGACTGAGACTTGGGGCTTAGGGGCCACTGAGGCCATTATCTTAACGATTCAGGGAACCCCTACACGGGTTAGGCGTTATGATTCCCTGGCGATGGATATTTTTTACTATGACAGCAATGTGGTGCAACTGCGGCATGGGGTGGTCGTCGGCTATAGTAACTTTGATGGCACCCTATTGACGGATATGGCGGCAATGGTCCCCCAATTGGGCCATGGGGTGGTGCCATCGGTCAGTGTGATGCCCCCGGACCCTAAGGCTTGGAGTATTGGCTCTGCCCGGTCTGATGTCTTTCGGGTCCAGGGTACGCCCACCCAAGTGACCCGGAGTAATGTGGGTTGCAAAGAAACCCTGCATTATGAAAGCAGTACCGTTGACTTACGAAATGGCATTGTCCAAGAATACAACAACGTTGGGAATAACTTGAAGGTGAGCCTGACCCAAGGGCCGCTTGTTCCGAGTTCCGGCGAAAAACCGTAAGTGCTTGGCAGTGGAAGCGCCACACCTACTACTTATCCCGTGCTTCCCACATCCCCGACAACAACATCACCATTGCTCCGGCCAAAATAATAATGGCGAAACTTGCTGGAACCACATTCAACCAATCAATCGAGTCAACCATCTGCGTTAAATATTTCTATCGTTGGTTTACCATTAGGGACTTCCAAGAAAATAAACTAGCCGTTATGGGGCGACGGGCTGCGCCCGTCGCCCCATAACCTGGGTTCTTTTTTGCTGCAAGTCCTTTAGCCATTCGTTTAGTGTTTCACATTTACCCGATTAGGGAAACCCTGACTGTACCCTAGCTCGAAATTTCCAGGGCGATCGCCCTGGATGGGAACCCTTGACGCAGTTCCTCGCTCCGCCTAAATTTGAGCCAGAGCACTCTATGGGATTTTACATGGGACTTTACCATGGGATTCTCAATTGAAACGATTGAGGCTATTAGGGGTAATCCGACAAAAATTGAGGACAGAATTCTGTAAACTATGCAAGGCGGAGTTGTCTACGCTGATTGATGGATGTTGGTGCATTGAGGTAGTAGGTCAAAGTTGGTTTATTTATTTACCACAGTGGCGGGGTTGAACCGATATCTAGCCCTTAGCCGTCAGCACAGATGTCCATTTCAGGCTCAACTTGCGGATGCAATGATGGCAGGGGCAAAGGAGGAGGCCGCTGGAGAATCCTTGCGCCATGATCCGCGATTTTGTGTGGGGCTAGTGCCGACCATGGGGGCGCTCCATGAGGGGCATCTAAGTTTGATCCGACGGGCCCGCCAGGACAACGAGCTGGTGGTGGTGAGTATTTTTGTGAATCCCCTTCAGTTTGGACCCAATGAGGATTTACACCAGTATCCCCGTACGATGGAACGCGATCGCCACCTGTGCGAACAAGAAGGGGTGGATGCGATTTTTGCCCCCTCCATTCGGGAGCTATATCGCAGCACGGGCGGTGTGCCTGCCGCTGATGCTGTCACCCAAGTGATCCCTCCAGCGGCTATGGTGAAGGGGTTGTGCGGTCGTACCCGCCTGGGCCATTTTGAAGGCGTTGCCACCGTTGTGACCCGCCTATTTAACCTTATCCAACCGGATCGGGCTTATTTTGGCGAGAAAGATGCCCAACAACTCGCCATTTTGCGCCAACTGGTGCAGGATCTAAAACTTC
>JAYKIC010000197.1:0-16123 GCA_035284985.1 Leptolyngbyaceae cyanobacterium | reverse complement strand
ATAATACAAAGGAGTTTGAACGAGTCGAGGGGTTGTTGCTTGAAGACTGGGAACATGAATAAATTCTGGTTCAAAAATGCCTGGATGCCCAAGATCAAAACGTCGCCGCCTACGAAGCTGAAATAGGCAGCGGCGACTACACCCTGGAGCGGCATCAAGCCAGCGAACCCACCCTCGCAGAATTTCGACAGTTTACCCATACAGTCTCTACGCCTAAATCTACGACCTCTGCATAATCAGCAGATTGCCAAGCTTAACTCGGTTTGACAGGACGTTGTCGCGATCGTGCTTTTGGGTTGTCTGGGAGAGCTGTCTAACAACCGCATACACCGGAACGGTCAAGGCGATCGGCTAGGCAGCAAAGGTTATCTGCGTCCGGTGATGCTAGCCGTTGGTGAAGGTATCGACTCTAGTGGAATTAGAGTGTTTAATACTCCATCTGTTTCAGTATTTTCAGTATTTACATCTGGGTTGAATCTGGGAAATCGGATTGATCTAGTTCAGGACTATGTTTCTACTCTCTTCCCACGGCAAAAATATACAGCAGGGTGTGTGACAACGCACCCTACCCTGTGGGGCTGGAACAGCATTCAGGATAAGTCTATCTACCGTCGCCTTAGGGTTACTTCTAACCCGGATGCCGGATGCAACGTGGGCACAGGCATCATCATTAAATTTTGCTCAGGGGTCAGCGTCCAAGTATAATGGCGCAACAACTGTGCCGCCAGAATTTTCATTTCCATCTGGGCGAAGGCAAAGCCGATACATCTGCGGGGACCACCGCCAAACCCCACTAGGCTGTATTCAAATCGTTTATGTTCAGCCCGATCCGGTCCAAATCGATCGGGATCAAAGGCTTGCCAATTGGTATAGCAACGGGGATCACGGTGGGCTGCATTGATCGGATATACCACGGTCCACCCTGCGGGTACATGGTAGCCATTAAATTCAAACGGCTTCACCACCTTGCGAAATCCTGCACCCACAGGAGGATACAAGCGTTCCACTTCTTTCAACATCTGATCCAGATAGGGCATGGCCCGTAGTTGGTCCATGGATAATGGCCCTTGGGCCGCTAGGGCATCCTGTTCCGCCAAAGCTTTGGCCCACACCTCAGGATACTGGGCCAAGGACATCACCAAGGAGGTCAACATGGAGGTGGAGGTTTCGTGTCCAGCAAAGAGCATCAATAGGACTTGGACCTTGATTTCCGCCAAACTAAGGCGGTTGCCTGCTTCGTCTTCCGTTTGTAACAGGAGACTGAGGGCATCGTTGCCGGGGGTGGCTCGACGCTGCTCAATGGTTTGCTCAATGTGGGCCAACAGCTGATCCCTAGCTCGGATGGCCTTGCCATAGGGCAACCAGGACCAGCGAATCGGCGGCATAAACAAACCGTTGGTCAGTTCGGTAAACCAGTGGGACAGTTGCCCAATTTGCTGATCCCCTGGTTGGCCACCTACCAACAGGACACTGGCCACTTCAAAGGTAAAGCGTTTCATTTCCTTAAGCCAGGTGAATGTGCCCAATTGCTCCCACTGATGTAAATAGCGGTTGGATAGGCCCAGCATGGTTTGAAAGTAGCCCTCTAATGCTCTGCCATGGAAGGCAGGCATCAGCAAGCGGCGGGTCTGTAGGTGCTTCTCTCCATCTTGTAAGAAAAGGGATTCCCCTAGCAGTTCCCTAAAGGTATCCGGCCAGCCGCCATTCCAAGTAAAGTGATCCATGTGGCTGGAAAGGATAAACTCGTTAGCTTCTGGCCCCAACATCATGACCGATGGCCGACCCAGGAGATGGGTGCGGAAAATGGGACCGTACTTGATTTGGCGTTTACCTACAAAGTCGGGATCAAGGAAGAAATTCAGCGTTTCACCCAAGAAAGGTAAGCCCGAACTGCCTGGTGGGAGTGGGGTTGGAGAAGAGGTCACGGTCAATGTTCTACGTTTGTTTTGTCAGTGAAGTTTACATGGTACGAAGTGGCCAGGATATGGGATTGACATCATTTAAGCGTAAACCGTTGCTAACCAGTCAATAATCGGGGGATTTACCTGATCGGGACATTCATCGTGGGGACAGTGCCCTGCTCCGGGGATCGCTTGAAATTTAACCCGCTGGGGTTCCTGCTGCGCCAATTGTTGATACAGAGTGGAACCACTAATGGGAGTCCAGGGATCGGCATCGCCCCAGAGAACCAGCAGCGGTTGGCTGATTTGGGGCAACAATTCCGCTGGACGGGGGCCAGGAGGGGCAGTGAGAATGGAGGCGAAGACCTTCTGGGCACCGGGATCACAGCTAGGCTGATGGAGGATTTCCAAGAGTTCCTCTGTGACAGCGGTGCGATCGCCATAGACTTGTTTTAACGTCCCCCGAATCCGAAATTTGCGCCGAATCTCGTTAAACATCAGCGGTCCAATCACGGGCGCACTCACCACCTGGGAAAAGGTACCCATGATCCAGGCCAAAACTGGATTGAGTTCGTCGGGGCGATGGTTCAATCCCCCGGCACAGTTGAGCAACACTCCGCCCGCTGCCTTGTCGGGGTGATGAGCTAGCAACATCAGCGCTAGTAGCCCCCCAATGGAATTGCCGATAAACACGGTAGGAGCTTGAATATGGGCTTGCCAGAAATCCACCAGCAACTCCTCCCACAACTCTAGACTGTAATCCAATGGCGGTTTGGCCGATGCCCCAAATCCCAGTAGGTCTAACACAAATACTTTGTACCCGGCTGCGGCTAATACGGGACTGTTCTTACGCCAGTGGCCGATAGACGCACCAAAGCCATGGATCAGCACCAAGGGTTGGCCTGCTCCGAAAACCTGGTAACGGATGGGATAATCACGCCAAGTCCAGTCTTGGGCGGCGGGCATGGCCGCTGGGTTGATGCTGTCGGTGGTTAGGCGAGTGGGAGGGGTCGGGGATTGAATGGTCACGGGAACTGCCTTCACATTAGTTAACAACCTTTCTCTATGATAGTGCGATCGCGTTCCCCTGGCGACTGGTTCCCCTAGGAACTCATTGGATGGGCTAGGCCGATTCCCCAAACCGTTTTTCCCATGCCTGATAGTTGGTTTTGGCTTCCTGGGCTAGGGGGGAGAAGGCCAGGATTTGGGACACCATCCAGTTGACGAAGGAGAGAGGAAAGCGCATGGGACGGGCAATATCCAAAAATAAAATGGCGCGGTAGCCATCCGTATCGTTCCACACTTGATGGGGATAGGTGTCATCAAAAATCAGACTTTTGCCGTTTTCCCAGTGGGCGATGGTGCCGTTGACCTCAATCCGGCATTGTTCCCGTGGTTCCGGGATTTTCAGCCCTAGGTGATAGCGGATCAGTCCTTTATGTTTGCCATAGTGGAGCGGGATATGTTTACCGGGGCTGAGAATGGAAAAAAAGGCGACTTTCAGTCCGGGAATATTTTGAATCAGCTTCCAGGTTTCGGGGCAGCGATCGCAGTTCTTCTGGGCCACAAAGCCAAACGCGCAGAAATAATAAGTTTTCCAGCCATCATCCGGGCTAATGCGTTGCTGCCGGGGCATAATGTCCTGAAAACTCGGTAACTCATCCACCCGCTCAAAAATTTGCTCCAACTCCTGTTGGATCACTGTCCAATTGGCCTCTAGGTCCAACGCCCAAGGAAATTGCTCGGTGGTAAAAAAGGCGGAGTCCCCCACCAGGGAATGCTGGGGCACCAACGATTCCAACTTTTTGATAAAGGGGGTCTGGACAATGACCCTCACCCAATCGGTCATGGTAGCGATCGCTCCTTCCAGGTATAGTTTTGCTAAGCCTTTGCCATTATAGGGGGTTGGGGAGTTTGCCATACCCTCGACCCGAAAAGCCAATGAAGAGGCGCGGCTGAAGTAGGCGCTAATCAGCCCTAATTTGAATGAAATACCTTTCCAGCCTCAACGCAGCAGATTCTGAAGGGAAAATCCACCGGATGTTTGGCTGCAATGCAGAAGACCCGAACATCACGCCTACCACAAGCATCCCGTATTGCTGCTACCTTCCGGTCCTGACAAGATTTGGGCGTTGTCGTCGCATGAGTCCGAGTCACTTACCAGGATACCATGCAATCACCGCTGACTGTGGCTAGTTACGCCATTAAGCTTAAGAACTTATTAAAGAGTCGTCAGAAATCGAAATATGCAGATACCGTAAAAGGCAAGATACCTCCTAACTGCGTCTCCAGCTCTACCATTGTTTGTCAATTGGCAAGCAAGGTAGGGCTGATTATTTTAGACCTGAACGTATAATCGCCCTTAAATTAACATTATTGATTGCCCAATTTGGACGATTTCCTGTCTACAATATACTTCCACAGAGAGCGGCTTGTTCCTTAGCCGTGCCAACGGATGATTATTTTTTATTACCTTGATAGTCCATGATATCTAGTGCCGCCCGGAACCCAACTCATACATTTACGGTGACAACACCGCTGTATTACGTCAACGATGTTCCTCATATGGGTAGTGCGTATACCACCATTGCGGCTGATGTCATCGCACGGTTTCATCGTCTCCAAGGGACACCAACCCTTTCCATTACCGGGACTGATGAACATGGTCAGAAAATCCAGCGCACCGCTGAAGCCAACGGTCGGCCTCCCCAGGAACACTGCGACGAGATTGCAGAGAAATTTGCAGCCCTTTGGCAATTACTGAACATTCAGTACGATCGATTTAGTCGAACAACCGCCCAACGCCATGAAGCCATTGTTAAGGAATTCTTTCAGCGAGTTTGGGACAACGGTGATATTTATTTAGGCCAGCAAAAGGGATTTTATTGTGTGGCCTGTGAGGAATTTAAAGAGGAACGGGATTTGCTCGATAATCATCACTGTCCTCTGCATCCTAACCGGGAGGCGGAATGGCGAGATGAGCAGAATTATTTTTTCCGACTGTCCAATTATCAAAGCAAGTTGGAAGCCCTTTACCGGGATCAGCCCCATTTTATTCAACCCACCATCCGCCGGAATGAGGTGTTGAATTTTGTAGAGCAAGGGCTTCAAGACTTTTCAATTTCACGGGTCAATCTAGATTGGGGATTTCCGGTTCCCACCGATCCCAGCCATACCCTGTATGTCTGGTTCGATGCCCTGTTGGGGTATGTGACTGCATTATTAGAACCGGATGATGAACCTACTTTGGAAAATGCGCTCAAGCGATGGTGGCCCATTAACTTGCATTTGATTGGTAAAGACATTCTGCGGTTCCATGCGGTGTATTGGCCTGCGATGTTAATGTCCGCTGATTTGCCCTTGCCTCATCAGGTTTTTGGTCATGGTTTCTTGACTAAAGATGGTCAAAAAATGAGTAAAAGTTTGGGTAATATCCTTGACCCGATCGCCCTCACCCAAACCTATGGCGCTGATGCAGTTCGATATTACTTCACCAAAGAAATTGAGTTAGGGCGGGATGGGGACTTTAGTGAAACTCGGTTTGTCAATATCCTGAATGCTGACTTGGCTAATGACTTGGGTAATTTGCTGAATCGGACCTTGGGAATGACTCGGAAGTATTGCGATCGCCTCATTCCCCCCATTGAACTGGCTGATATTCCGGATGATAATCTACTGAAGCAGAAGGGAATGGCATTGGGGCATGACGTGAGTCTGGCCTATGACCAACTGGCCTTTAGCCAAGTAGGCCAAAGTGTCTTAGACATCGTGCGTGCAGCCAATAAGTATTTAGATACCGAAGCCCCTTGGACTCGGTATAAAAAAGGAGAGCAATCCGCCGTTAATATTATTCTCTATGCCGTTTTAGAAGTCGTTCGGTTGGCCGGATATCTCCTAGCCCCAATTGTGCCAACCTTGAGCACCAAGATTTATCAGCAGCTTGGTTTTGAGGCCATTGACTTCAATGATCCAACTGCCGTAAGTCAACAATGCCCCTATTCTACCCATATGAAATGGGGCACATTGCCCCCTAGGCAAGCTATTCAAGATCCCCAGCCCATTTTTCAAAAGTTGGAGCATCCCGAATAACCCTAAGAGAATCAGGAAGTATGTAAACGTTTATTCATTTATTTGATACTATCAACGAGAAACACTTTCGATTAGAGCCTTTGTTATTTAGATTACATACGTTTTTATCCCCCTTGTTTGTTCTATTTCCTGTTCAAGACACTTTCAAATTCAATAAAAAATTTAAGATATTGATTGAGGTTTAGTATCTGATGATTTACTCCAATTGCGAAACAGATACAGTTTTCACCCCAGAGCAAGTTTTAGAAAACCGTGGTCGAGTGGCTATCTTTATCGATGGCTCCAACCTGTTTTATGCGGCTCTGCAACTGGGCATTGAAATTGACTACACCAAGCTGTTGTGTCGATTGACGGCTGGTTCTCGGTTGTTACGATCTTTCTTCTATACAGGGGTTGATCGAACGAACGAAAAGCAGCAAGGCTTTTTGCTCTGGATGCGCCGCAATGGCTACCGGGTCATTTCAAAGGACTTGGTACAACTGCCCGATGGATCGAAAAAAGCCAACTTAGATGTGGAAATTGCGGTAGACATGATGGCCTTGATTGGCTCCTATGATACGGCGGTGTTGGTGAGTGGTGATGGGGATCTCGCCTACGCTGTCGATGCGGTGAGTTATCAAGGGGTGCGGGTAGAGGTGGTCAGTTTGCGGTCAATGACCAGCGATAGCCTGATCAATGTTGCCGACCGTTATATTGACTTGGATGCAATTAAGGAGGATATTCAGAAAAGTCCCCGGCATCAGAGTTACACCTATCGCCCGTTGTCTGGTATTACCATGATTGAGGAACCAACAGACGATTATTCCCATACGGATGGGTAGGGGATGGATTAGCGATAGGGTTCATCCGGACCATGGTGTGGCTTGGCTGGAACCGTATTACATAACCGTATTACATAAATGTTTGGTGTGACCACTGCATGAGCAGACTATTTTGGCTTCAACGACGGCTAGGTCCTCTGATTTTGGTCGGGCTAATGGCAGGTTTGTCAGCCTGTGGCGGCAATGAACCTGTGGAGGAAACTGTCCAAGAAGAGGAAGCGGTTGAGTTAACCACTGATTTGGTGTTTAACAATATTACCCTAGAGCAATCTAATGATCAGGGGGTTTTGCTCTGGCGTATGGTTGCGGACAAGGCGACCTATAGTCAAGATCAACAGGATGCCATCATTGAAAATCCCGCAGGTGAAATCTTCCAGTCGGATGATCCATCGGGAGAGGTGGCTTTTTCCATTGAGGCCCAGCAGGGAGAGGTCCGCCAGAATGGTGAGCGATTGTTTCTCAGGGGCAATGTTATTGTCACGGATGAGTCCACAGGGGCGGTTATTCGGGGTAATGAGATGCGGTGGTTGCCGGAGGACAATACCATTGTGCTGCGGGGGAATATCCGGGCAAACCATCCTGAGTTTAAGATGACGGCTGAGCGGCTTACGGTGTGGGTTGATGATGATCGGGTGGAAGTTCAGGGCGAGGTCAAGGCCGAAACGACGGATGAATCGCTCCAGTTTAATGGCGATCGCATCAGTTGGTTTTTGGAGGAGGAGCGCATTGAGAGCGATCGCTTAGTTCGGTTTCAACAGTTGGATGGTAAGACAGTGGTGATCCGTGCCGAGGGCAACCAGGTGACTTATGACCTTGGGACGCAAGTGGCGACATTAACAGACGATGCCACTGTGGTGGCTCAAGATCCCCCCATTCGCGTTAGCGGTGATGCCCTAAAGTGGAACCAAGCCAAAAATACGGTGTTAGCCTCCGAACGGTTTACGGTGTTTCACCGGGTGGAAAAGGTGACCTTGGTGGCGGATGAGGGCGTGGGGACTTTAGATAATCAGGTCTTTGTGATGAATGGCAATGTGGTGGTGACGGCTGAACGGAATCAGGCCCGGTTGCGTTCTGATAAACTCACTTGGACCATGCCTTCTCAACGAGTGGTGGCCGAGGGGAATGTAGTGTATCGCCAGATTAATCCTGTATTGAATCTCAAAGGTCTAAGGGCGGTGGGGCGCTTGACTGATGAGACCATTGTGGTGAGTGGGGGGCGTGTCGTAACGGAAGTGGTGCCTGGTTCCTAAGGGTTGCCCGACGACGCAATGACTCCGGCTCAACAGCCCGTGTTTAGGGCACTACACACTTGGGACACGCTTGATGATTTTTCCTGTGGTTTTATCTTGTTTTCAAAAAGGCGATCGCCGTTTCAAAGATTCGGTAAAACGGCTGGGGAAAGATGACAGTGGGTTAAGCAACGGTCTATAGTATTCTAGGAAACTTATCCTTAAGAAATAATGCGATTTTTTCAAATGGGGCTAGTTAATGTTGCTTTTGTTGATGATTAACGTTGTTAATGATTAACAATGATTGCAGGTTAATGCCTGATGGTTCAGCAATCCTAGTTCCTCGCTCTGGTGTGGATTGGTTTTTGGGGATAGCCCTTAGGTGTTACAAGCTTAGCCCTGCTGGGAAACTGCTAAAAAGGTTTATGGTTTCAGCCCTATGATTTCTGCTAGAAGATATGAGGAATAATTATGAGTTTTGAGCAACGCGGTGTCACAGTGTGGTTTACAGGTTTAAGTGGGTCTGGGAAGACCACCATTCGCATTGCCTTAGAAGAAAAGCTGCGAGCCATGGGCTTGAAGGTAGAAGTATTGGATGGGGACATTGTTCGCAAAAACTTGACGAAAGGGTTGGGGTTTTCTAAGGAAGACCGGGACGAAAATATCCGCCGCGTTGGCTTTGTTTCCCATTTGCTCAGCCGGAATGGGGTCATTGTTTTGGTTTCCACCATTTCCCCCTATCGCGCCATTCGGGATCAGTTGCGTCGTCGCATCGGTGATTTTGTGGAAGTATATGCTAATGCTCCGCTAGAGGTGTGTGAGGACCGGGATGTAAAAGGGCTTTACAAGCGGGCACGGGCAGGTGAAATTAAGAACTTTACAGGCATTGATGATCCCTACGAACCTCCCATCGATCCGGAAGTGGAGTGTCGCACTGACCAAGAAACCCTGGAAGAAAGCACGGCAAAGGTATTGGCTAAGTTGGAAGAAATGGGCTACTTGCCCGTTGCAGCCCAGGCATAGGTTATTTGGGGTTTGTAGAGGGACACTGAGGTGTCCCTGGATTCCCTGTTATCTTCATGGGTAGGTATGGGGATCGCGACGCAGTCGTGATCCTTTTTTGTGCCTAGACAATCTCCCGCAGTTGTATTGCTGCATGGTTGAGTCGATGGGTTCCTTCCCGTACCTGTACAATCCCGCTGGCTGTTTCCTGGGAGGCTTGATTGAGTGTGGTCATTGCCGTTAGGACTTGTTCAATTGCGGTAGCCTGTTGTTGAACATTGAGGGAAATTTGTTTACTGTTAAGGGCGACATTATTGACCGCATTGGTCACGCCGGAAAAGGCTTGAGCCGTTTCTTGGGCAATTTGTACTCCCTGTTCCACGGTTTTGGTCCCGTCATCAGTGGCAACGACGGTCATACTAATGGCATTTTGAATATCGTTGACCAAGGTGCTAATTTTTGCGGCTGATTTTTTGCTTTGATCGGCCAGCTTGCGGATTTCCCCTGATACTACGGCAAAGCCTTTGCCATGGTCCCCGGCCCGTACTGCTTCCACAGCGGCATTCAGGGCCAACATGTTGGTTTGGTTTGCTAAGTCACTGACTAAACCAGAAATGCTGCCAATTTGGTTAGTTTGCTCACTTAAGCGCAGAATTAGCTCGGCGATCGCCCCCACTTTATCCCGCAACATCGCCATGTCTTGCAGGGTGCGTTCCACAGCCTTGGTCCCGCCTTCTGAAAGGATCAGGACTTCTTGTACCCCCGATGCCGCCGCTTCGGCCTGTTCAGCAGATTGGCGGGATGATGCTCCTAGCTCCTCCATGGTGGTACTGGTTTGATTGGCGATCGCGGCCTGTTCTCTGGCGGCAGATTCCTGTTGTTCCACTGTGCTGGAAATTTCTCTGGATGAATTATTAATTTGGTCAGCGACGAGATTAATCGGTTTCACCACCTCTCGGCCAATAAACATGAGCAGCAGACTGCCTAGGGCGATCGCGCCACTGGTGCCCCCAACGACGGTCCAATTGGCAACCTGTGTTACCCCCTCCATCTGGGCCGTGCGATCGGCCAATAACCCTTCCTCAAGCTGGATCATGGCAGCGATCGCCGCCCGCACCTCATCCATCTTGCGTTTCCCCTCCCCTGAGGCAAACCAGGCCGCTAATTCCTCCTCCTGCCCATCCCGCCTAAGCTGAATCGTCTCTTCTAGTTCTTGGAATTGGACATCAATCAGTTGTTGTAGAGTATCCAGATTCTCCTGTTGTTGAGGATTATCACTGGTGAGGGTTCGGAGTTTCACCATGAGCGCGGTCACATCTTCCTTGCCCTGGACATAAGGTGCCAAAAAATTGTCCTGGTTTGTTACCAAAAAGCCCCGTTGCCCTGTTTCAGTGTCAACCATCGACTTTTCCATACCTTTCAAATCACCAATTACTTCAAAGGTATGGCTGACCCAGTGGTTGGTTTGATTGAGCCTCCTTGTGGTCGTCCAAGAAATTATTCCAATGCCCATCATCAAGGTCAGGGTCAACCCAAAACCGATGCGAATCATCGGCCCTAACTTAATCTTGCGTACCATAATGTCACCTCAGTCAGGAAAATAGGAAGGATAAATGTGGCGCTATTTTTCCCGATCTGTTTCTAGTATTCCTAATAGCAACGGCAAAACCAAACAACAAGGGTAAATTCCTCATATTAGTCAACAATATTTTATTTATTGGTCTGAAATGTTTATGGGGCCGGGGGCGATCGCCAGCAAAACGTTAATCCTTCCACCATCCGTCATCCCTGACCCCAATTTGTTAATGTTGTTAATTGTTGGTACAGGAATGGTGCATAGTTGATGATGCAACTGTTTGGGATTCGGCACCACGGGCCAGGTTGTGCGGCCAGTCTCCGGGCCAGTCTAGCGGCGATGCAACCGGATATTGTTCTAATCGAAGGGCCAACGGATGCCAATGGTGTGCTGCATTTCGTCACCCATGCCCAAATGGAACCCCCGGTGGCGTTGCTGGTCTATGCACCCGATCGCCTCCATCAAGTTGCTTACTATCCCTTTGCCGTGTTTTCCCCTGAATGGCAGGGCATTCAATACGCCCTACACCATGACATTCCTGTGCGGTTTATCGATTTGCCCCAGAAGCATCAACTGGTCGCCGAAGAGAAGCCTGACCTGAAATCTCCAGCCCATCCTACTCTTGCGGCGGCAAAAACGCCGAGTGATCCCCTCCTCTGGCTAGCGGCGGCGGCGGGGTTTGACGATAGTGAGCGCTGGTGGAATCATTTGATTGAACAACGGCAAAATCACACGGATTTATTTGCAGGAATCTTAGCAGCAATGGTCACGTTGCGGCAAGAATGGGAACAGACTTATCCCCCTAACTTGGAACAGCAGCGGGATCGCCACCAAGCGATACGGGAAGCCCATATGCGAAAAATGATCCGGCAAGCCCAGAAGGAGGGATTTGAAGCGATCGCCATTATCTGTGGCGCATGGCATACTCCGGCCTTGATGGAACCGTTTCCTAAAGTTAAAGATGACAATGCCCTGCTCAAAGGTTTGCCAAACGTTAAGGT
The DNA here is from genome assembly GCA_035284985.1 of Leptolyngbyaceae cyanobacterium. Classification (GTDB taxonomy): domain Bacteria; phylum Cyanobacteriota; class Cyanobacteriia; order CAKZMO01; family CAKZMO01; genus JAAHGY01. Next base: position 4,504 of record JAYKIC010000197.1, on the reverse strand, counting down.
AAACGCCACTTGGATACCCTGGACCTACGGACGGCTGACCCTCGACAGTGGCTATGGGGCTGGGATTGACTCCCCCGGATGGTACCATCACCTCTGGCAGAGTGGTCAGACATCGAACCACCCGCAGCCATTAGACCCTAGTGAACCGCGATCCTGTCCCCCTGCCCCAGCATCGATTGCCATTGGTTGGCTCACCCAAGTAGCTTATCTGTTGCGCCATGAAGGGTTTGACGTATCTTCGGCCCATGTGATTGAGGCGGTGCGGCTAGCGGAAACCTTGGCGGCGTTGCGCGATCGCCCCCTCCCCGGTTTAGCTGAATTGGATGAAGCGGCCCAGACGGTGTTGTGTCAGGGGGAGGCGACCCCTATGAGCCTGATTCGGGACAAATTGACGGTGAGCGATCGCCTCGGTACCGTCCCCGATGATATTCCCATCATCCCGCTCCAGCAGGATTTGCAACAATGCCAAAAACGGTTGCGCCTCAAACCCGTTGCGGAGAAAAAAACGTTGACCCTGGATCTGCGTAATCCCACTGATTTAGCCCGGTCCCAATTGCTGCACCAACTCAGTATTCTGGGGATTGACTGGGGCACCCCCCTAGCCACCAGCGGCAAGGGCACCTTTAAGGAAGGCTGGGTGCTACAATGGCAGCCGGATTTGGCGATCGCCCTAATTGAAGCAGGACGGTGGGGCAATACGGTGGCGATGGCGGCTACGGCCTACCTGCTGGATCAAGTGGCCCAGTCCCCCCTGCCCCTCGCCACCCTCACCCGTCACCTGGATCGGGCGTTAGTGGCCAATTTGGCGGCGGCGATCGCGCCCCTGCTTCAGCAGATTCAAACCACCGCCGCCCTCTCCAAAGACCTCCTGAGTTTGATGATGGCCCTACCCGCCTTGGCCCAAGTAGTGCGCTATCGAAATGTGCGGCAAACGGATACCCAAACCGTGATCCAGGTGGTGGATGGGCTGGTCACGCGCATTTGTCTGGGGCTGGGGCAAACGTGCCGGACCCTGGATGATGAGGCCGCCCAACAGATGGCGATCGCCCTCCAACGCACCCATCAGGCCATCCAACTATTGCGAATTTCCCAACACCAAACGGCATGGTTCCGCGCCCTGAGCCAACTGCTGGACCACAACGGCCTCAATAGCCACTTACTAGGCCGTTGCTGTCGAATTTTGCTGGATGCAGGTGAAGTCTCACCCCCAGAGGCGGCACGACGGCTGCATCTGGCATTATCTGTGGGCAATGACCCAGCGGCGGCGGCTCAATGGTTAGCCGGATTCCTCGAAGGCAGTGGCCTCTTGCTGATTCATGATGATCAGCTTTGGGCAATCTTAGATCAATGGGTCACAAGTTTAACGGAAGATGCCTTTATCGCCGTGTTGCCCCTGCTGCGCCGCACCTTCTCTAGCTTCACCGGGCCAGAACTGCGTCAGATGGGCGATCGCGTCCGCCAAGAATCATCCCCATCCCCCAGCCCTGAGCAGACGAACATTTCTGAGTTTCCGCCTACCCCATCCCCAGCCCCCCATCGCCAAAAAGCTCTGGAAACCCTTAGTTATCTCCTCCACCTCACGCCGCCGCCCTCAGTTAGGGGCTAGATGAAACGCGAGAATAAAAAAGTGATCTAGCGGCGTACGGTAACTGGCCATGGTCCAAATTCCGGCTCAAGCCTCTCCCCTCCTCCTCCAAGTCCCAGAAGCAGTGACGCTAACGGTAACACCGGAGCAGTTTATTGCCTTAGCCGCAGCGAACTCATTGATCTATCGCGCACAGATCGTAAAGTCGCTGCCCACCCAACAGGCCGGATCAGCATCGGAACGCCTTGCCTCACCCCATCTCGAATTAATGCCATCCACCGTCAGGCCCCGCACCTCCGCCACCCCCGGTTCGATCACTGCCAAGCTGACGGAGGAACTGCCATCAATTAGGCCAGAGGGAGCCTGGATCGAGAAGCTCCCATTGCCATCAAACTGGGTAAAAATACAATCCCCCTGGAATCGGATGTCGTTGGCGGCTCCTGTCACCTCACAGGTTGCGTTTGGGGCTTGTCGATCCGGAGTTTGGACCGCTTCCCCCTGATCCGATAGGGTGGAATTACCTGTTGCTGAGGGATTTGTTTTTGGGGAATTTGTTTCTGCGGAATTAGCACTGGGTTCTGAAGGGATCTCCGTGGCAAGGGACACACTCGGTGATGGTTCTGCTGGAGCCTCGTCTACAGGCGCTGGACTGCTGGGGGCTTCGGGGGCAGAATCAGCTTCTGCTGCTGGAGGGCTGGGCGGCGCTGGAGTTGGTCCGCAGCCCAATACTATGATCAAGCTGAGTAAAGGGACGTGTCGTTGCCAAGCAAGAAATTTCATGGGCCGGATAGTCCTTTCGGTAATTAAAACTATTTGTATCCTATGTTACCCATAATGGTCAGATCCGTTGTGATACCGATTTGAAGCTTTATGGATTGAAACGTCAAGAAGCTTGAAAGCCCGTGATGAGAGTTGAACTCATGACCTCACCCTTACCAAGGGTGCGCTCTACCACTGAGCTACACGGGCATATTTGACTTAACCGCCATTTCCAGAGTAACCGAATCGAATTAGAAACGGGAAAGTAATATCAAAACGAATAACGCTTCTTCAGTCCAGCATTAACTGCTCATTGGTGAGGGACTGAGGAGAATGGGCCGGGTTGGATTCGAACCAACGTAAGCTTAGCTAGCGGATTTACAGTCCGCCCCCATTAACCACTCGGGCACCGACCCGTTATTCATCACGATTATTAATCGTAGCATGGTGCCGCTCAATTTCCAACTTTTTTCTCTGGTTTTCTGATGGATGGTTGGGGTTGCCAAACCTTGATGGTGCCATCTTCACTGCCACTGACTAGGCGATCGCCCCTAGGACTGAAAACCATGGCACTCAGGGTCCAATCCTGGTCTAACTGGCATCGGGGGGATAGACGAATAACATGGGGAGGGCTAATCTCTAGTTGCCAGAGATGGAGGTGGGTTTCGTCCCAGGCTGTTGCTAACCAGCGGCCACTGGGATGGAGGGCAAGGGGGCTACCTGATCCCAGGTTCATGGTCACTGTCCGCAATAGCCGGAGGGAGGGGATATCCCACACTCGCAGGGTGCGATCGCCCCCACTCGTGATTAGAATCCGGCCCTGAGGATGATGGGCCAGGGCCGACACGCCTTGGTAGTGGGCGGGGATAGCGGCGATGGCCTCAGCAGTGCCTAAGTCCCAGCCATAGATCTGACCATCGGCACTACCGCTCCAGAGAATGGTCGCTGCTGTGCCTAGCCCTAAACGGGTAACGGTATCGGTGTGGTGCCAGAGGCGTTGAATAAACTGGCCCTGGGGTACATTCCACAGGTCGATAGCTCCATTGGTGCCTCCACTGAATAACACCTCGCCATCGGGATGAAGGACCAGGGAGGCAATGCCCCACCCTTCACCCGTGAGGGTTTGGTGTAAACGGGGTTGGTTTACATCCCACTGTTTGATGGTGCTATCAGCACTGCTGCTGAACAGGGTGGACCCATCCGGGGAAAATTGTAGAGCGGTGATGCGATCGCGGTGGCCATCCCGTTGCCAGAGGGAGTGGGCCGGAAATTCATGCCAGCGGGTAGCGGATGGCAAATGCCACAGGGCGATCGCCCCTTGATTGCCCCCACTGGCTAGGATGGAGCCATCTCCATTGATGGCTAAGGTGGTAATCCCTTGGGACTGGATGAAGGTGTGGGCGTGGGTATTGGGCAGGCGATCGCTAGGACTAGGGGTAGGGGTAGGGGGCAGGACGGCATCGGTTGCTAAATTGGCGGTGGCGGCTAAGGGACGGTGGGGCGATCGCGTAAATGCTTGCCAGGGAGGGAGATTGGTCGATGGTACTGGTGCTGGTGTAACCCGCTGAATGATTTGCCAAAGGGGATTTGGGTTGCCTTGATGGGGCTGTTTAACGGGCGGGGGAGGGGGGGGGAGGGCGGGCACTGCTTGCAGGTCGGTCAGGATTGCTGCCACATTGCGATAGCGCTGATTCACTGAACGGCAGACCATGCGGTTGAGGATTTGGCTAAAGGCGACACTGGGGGGAACGGTAACGTATTGGGACCAGACCCAATCATCCTGACTGACGGAATACAGGTCAAAGGGATGCTCTCCCGTAAGCAAATGGAGACAGGTTACGCCCAAACTGTAGATATCACTGGCAAAGATCGCCTGTCCCAGGGTTTGTTCCGGGGCGGCATACTCCGCACTGCCAATGATGATGTCGGAGGAGGCTATTTGGGTTCGACTTGTTTGCTTGGCCGCCCCAAAGTCTACTAGGGTTAATGTGCCATTGGCAGCGGAACGAATGATGTTCTCCGGTTTGATATCACGATGAATTACCTGATGGTGGTGGATAAATTGGAGAACGGGCAGGAGATCCACGAGGAGCGATCGCCCCTTCTCCTCATCCCAAGGGCCAAATTGGGACAGTTCATCCGCCAGGTTCTGCCCCTCAA
>JAYKIC010000196.1:0-3604 GCA_035284985.1 Leptolyngbyaceae cyanobacterium | reverse complement strand
TTCTTGTTGAGATTGATTACTACAAGCAGCGATCGCCATCAATAGCCCCGTAGCAAGAGTTGTTCCCAATATCTTCATCTGATTTTGTCTCATATTTTCTAGCATCCTGGGATAGAACAGTATTTATTCTAATGCAACTTATTGTCATTTATACAAAAATTTTTTCTAAATTTCAACTATTAATTATCAGTTAAATGAGAATGCCTTCCATTTGTAGGGTAGAACAGACGGGTTTAGAATAGGGATAGGGTGGGTAAAACCATTCAGCATTACGGTGATCAGGCTGGACTGTGGCCACCCTCCAGCCTGGACCTTGAAGAAAAGGGCTTGATCCCGATCTTTCCCATCCCCGAAATGTGATCTCAACCCAGGGCCGCAAGCCCACCCAGATTCAACCAAGCGTTAAACCCAGACCCAACAGCACTCTATGGAATGGCAAGAAATTGCAGGTAATTGGATATTGATCCCCCGACAGCCCATCGCTATCGTGCATTTTTTAGGGGGAGCGTTTGTGGCAGCGGCTCCACAATTGACCTATCGTTGGCTCTTGGAGCAGTTGGCCAAGCAACGGTATGCCATTGTCGCCACGCCCTTTGATAGCGCCTTTGACCGCAATGCCTTCGACCATAGCGCGATCGCCCGCAGTAGTTTACTCCGCTTTGAAAGTGCCCTGGATTACCTACATCAGCGTCGCCTCGTTGCACCGGATTTGCCCATTTATGGCCTAGGTCACAGCCTAGGGTGCAAGCTCCATCTGCTCAACAACAGCTTGTTTGAAGCGGAACGAGCTGGAAATATTTTGCTAGCGTTTAATAACTATCCGGCCAAACGGGCCATTCCTTTTTATGAGCAGGTAGCCCAAGCCTCATCCCTATTGGATGATACCGTTAGCCGGACGCGACGGTGGTGGGAAGAGCGATCGCCCCAAGCCCAGTCCCCCACCCCCGCATCAGGTGCCTCCAACGCTCCTGCCGCCTCCCCAGCAACCAAAGCCTCACCATTTCCCCTTCCTGGCTTTTTCAATCAAATTGCGGAGAAAGTTACTCAGGCGGTGCCCCCAGACCTATCAGACCAGATTTCTAAACAAGTATCCCAAGTCGTTCCTGATTTCAACGCCGAATTTTCTCCATCCCCAGAGGAAACCCTGCGATTGGTGACGGAACGTTACGGCATCTGCCGCAATCTTTTGGTGCAGTTTGAGACAGATGACATTGACCAAACCGATGAGTTGCACCAGACGCTAGTGGCAAAATTTCCAGCGGATCTGGCGCTCAAACAACTACCGGGCAACCACCTGACTCCCATTGGGCAGGATATCGGATGGTCCCCCGGTCGTGAATTCTCCCCCGTGGATGCGGTGGGGCAATTTGTGAAGCAGGGCACCTATCAGTCCCTCAATCAACTTCGTCGGACGTTGTTGGAGTGGCTAACAACAATTTAACCCAGCCCTAACCTAACCAAATAGGATCTCTAGGTCACTAGCATTGGTCCCGTTCACTACGGCTAAGTCCTCACCATTCAGTTGCAGCAAGGTATCTTGCCCCTGTTGGATAAAGTCCACTTGGGCGGCACGAATGCCCTTGAATAGGAGTTGATCTTGGTTAAGTCGGAAACCTTTGATGGTGTCTATGCCATCGTCTGATCGAAGGAAGATGCGATCGCGCCCCCCTGCTCCAACCATCAAATCATCCCCCAAACCACCATCCAACTTATCGTTACCAGAGCCACCTTGGAGGGTATCCGCTCCCTCACCACCCACCAATTTATCCTGACCTTGGCGACCAATTAGCACATCGTCGTCATCTTGGCCTAATAGTTTATCGTTACCGCCACCACCGTTGAGGCGATCGCTCCCTGAACCACCCTTGACCCGATCATTACCATTGCCTGCCGTAATCCGATCGACCACCCCGTCTTCGCCGAAGAGGAGATCGGCTTGATTGCTGCCCCTAATCCGGTTGATAATGAGTTCTCCGCCCGGATCGCTCGGATCGGTGGGATCGCTCGGATCGGTGGGATCACTCGGATCGATGGGATCACTCGGATCGGTGGGATCACTCGGATCACTGGGATCGCTCGGATCGGTGGGATCACTCGGATCACTGGGATCGGTGGGGTCAGGTTCCACCCCCGATAAAGTAAGCGTGGGCACATCTTCCACCTTGAAATTTGCCTCTACCAGGAATTTATCGTGGATGATGGTAATAATATTGCCGGGGCTAAGTTGTAAGGTAGATTGGAGCAATCCGTTGGGTAGATTTTGGTCGAATACAACACTGGTCAACAAATCCCCTGGCGCAACAAAGCCATAATCCGGGTCAACCTGGATCACATCGAAATCTACGCCAAAATCGTGGATGGTATCGACTCCGCTGCCGACATCAAACGCAAATGTATCCCGACTAGTGGGACTATAATTCACGGTAACTTCCGTGCCGTCAACGGCAAAAAAGGTACCCTCTTCCCCTTCCCCGTAAAGGTCGTCGTTCCCAGAACCACCAATGATTAAATCATCGCCTCCCCCCCCTTGGATGCTGTCATTACCTGCCCCTCCATCTAGCTGATCCGCCCCATCACTGTCTAGATTTTTGATGTGAATATAGGCTCCCATGATGGCATCATTACCTGCCCCACCCAAAATAATGTCAGATCCTTCAAATCCAGACAGAGGAACGGTTGAGGGAATAATACCATTAACCTCTTCAACCAGAAGAGGCTTCAGGCCATCGTCCCCATCGGTACCGAGGAGGCTATAGCTCACCACGGGCAAGGGACCACCCGCTGTCGCTCCAGCCAAGGCCGGAATTTCGTAGCCAATATCCGCCAAAATGGCTAAATCCAGTTGGGTGGGTAGACCAGACGCACCTTCAAACGGGATGAGCAGGGGCACTAAGCCATTGGACAGTTGAAATCTTTCATCTATATGCCCATCGGATACAAGGGGAATGACATCGCCGTTATTGATTGCCCGTGCGATCGCTCCTCTGAAATCCCCCCCACCGTTGAGTAGGTCGTCAAAGGCAGGAGCGGTGCTGATCCCCAAAACGTGGCCGATTTCATGGAGGGCGGTGTCTAAGGAGATCGGATCGGAATTGATGTTAATGGTCAGCGTCCCAATATCGGGTTCAAAGTCGGGACCGTTGTAGCGGTTGGCAGTATCGTCAAATTCTGGCCCTGCAAACGCTAAAACATTAGGGTTAAGGGATTGGGTTCCGACAAAAATAATCAGATCATCAACGGCTTGATCAAACCTGACGGACTCTAATACGTCGGTGCTGGGATTAAAGATGCTGGTGGTGGTGCCTGCGGCGATGTCGTCAAAGTCGTCAGCAATAAGGGTCTCCCAAATTCTGGCAGCTTCTGCAATAATTTGTTGATCGCGATCGCTCACCGTGCTAGTGGCAAAGCGATAATCAATTTGAATGCTAAATCCAGGGTCGCCCATTGTGTCCAACTCCATATTAATCAGTATTACTAGTCTGCCCGTTGGTAAAAAATGTTCCAGTACGAATCAGAGCCACAATCCTAACACTGATGTTCATGGTGAACTTAAATTGCAACGGTCCGCAAACTAGCCATGGAATTTGTTTACTTTCCTTGTAGT
>JAYKIC010000195.1:0-5452 GCA_035284985.1 Leptolyngbyaceae cyanobacterium | reverse complement strand
TACGTAGACTTTATTCGTGACCTGGTTGTGACTAGGCGGCAAACCCAGGAGAATTTTCAGGAAAAACAGTACCGCCAGCAGGAAACCTCACGGGATCTCTACACCCAGCAAGAAATTCTCTTCTCTGAAGACATTAGCCAACGGCTCAAGGCTTTAGGCGATGACTATCAGGCTAATCCGATTGCTCTAGGCAGACGGACAGGTGAGAAAGACGAAGCGATCGGGTTAGCGGCCCTCTCAATCCAGTATTTCGGCCCTAATGGTGAACCTATTCCAGACCGTCAAGAGTTAGTTTTCTGGAATGATCAGACCGGGGATGGCTATGGTATTGCCATCTCAACTGCCTTTAAGACACCGGAGGCGGTCGATGTCTTCTCTGCCCCGTATCTGCGTTCCATGGCTCAAACAGTCTACACTCAGTTAGTTGCCTTAAAAAACCTACGAGCAAAGGAACTGAGCCAAGTGGAGACGATTGAAAATGTCACCGTCACCTCAGAGCGGCTCAATAAGATTCAGCAGAGAATTAGTACGTTAGATAGCCTTCCCGATGGACTCGATCGCAAAACAGTAAAAGACACGCTCAAAAAGTTGAACACCTGGAAGAGCATCAAGTCAGTCCAGAAATTGTTACGCGACTACACTGATGGGGCAAAGGCTCAGCTAGAAACTTCAGACTTTGTTACTGAACTGGTTAAAGACACTGACGAGAAGAATCTAATTCTGAGTGATGGGATTAGACCTACTAAGCTCTCGGTCAACCTGCTAGCAATCCTTTTAAGAGCGTAAGTTGTCGTTCAAACGAAGTCTGTTTGGGTAGATTAGCTGATGTGGCGATCGCCGCATAACAAATCGTTGCAACGGAATTTTGTGAGCGGATTTACAATTCTTGGTGAGGCTCAAAGGTTGCCGCCGCTCACAAAATCCGATGCACTTCACCGTTAGCTGTCGTCTCAGGTACTTGAATATCGCAGTCAATGCGACTCTAGCCTAACGTATCATGTAACGTGTGTCTGTGCCCTTTAGACCCCACCCTGAGCCTCCGCTGCTAACTCCAAATACCGATGCATATACTCCGACACCACACCATGCAGTAACAAATCACGGGCGGCATCAAACGCGCTGTTTGGGGCCAGGGGATGACGATTCGTGACCGTATGATTCCAGTCGTAATTTCCTACCACTTTACTGAAATAAAGGCCAAAACTTTCATCAAATTGGAGCGAGAGGACGGCACGGGCAAATTCGTCACTGGTAACGCAAAGAGAATAGCAGATTTTAAATAATTCCAAGGACGATTCCATATCAAGGACTTGAAACCAGCCGCGTTGGGTCATGTCGATATCGACTTCGATGGGACGCATCCCGCTAAAGTCTAAGCCCCGCTGCCGCACGGTGGCCAACCAATCCGGGTACCGTTCCTGGGCCTCGTGGTAATCAAACACAAAGTTATACAGGATTAAGTCATGTTCCAGGAAAGCGTTAGCGGCCAAGTCCTCAATCCGACGGGGGTAGAGTTCCGATCGGGGTAGGTTGGGGTCGGGACCATTATCAATCAAAAAGTTGACAATATTGGAGCCAATACAGAGATGACGCACAATGAGATAACAGGCTTCCGGTGAAGTGAATGTTTTAAGAAACCAGACGGCCATTTGATGCATGAGCCAGTAGGAACGAAATTGAAAGGGCAGCAATCGCTTCAGGGTCATGATCATACCCATACCCAGATTGGCGATGATGCGGATGGGAATCAGCAAATAATTACGGCTCCAGCGCTGCAAATCCTTGACCATGTAAGCTTTGACCGTTGGATCGATGGGGATGGCTTGATCAATATAAACCGCTTGCCAGGGATTGGGGTCACGGCGATCGCGCTCCTTTTGCCATTGATGCTCTCCAGATTGATGCTCCCCAGATTGATGCTCCCCAGATTTAGGACTCACAGGCATATTCATAATTGAATCTCCTCTAATTGTAAGCGATATAAACGGGCGGTCACTTTAGCGGTTTTAACAATGCGATGGGCAATTTCTGGAGTCATCCACTCTGCGTAAATGAACTCATTCAGCTTACCGATGTGGGATTCATCGTTGGCGGCGTGGTAGCCGAGGAAGGAGACCTGCTGGGGGTCTAGATTCAGGCTTGAGCGAATTTGCTCGGCCCATTGTCCTGCCATGCGGTTGCCCAATCCTTCAATGATAAAAATGCTTCCCAGTAAGTCAATCGGATTATTCTGGGATGCTTGGTGAAAAATAAAGGCTGACAGGGCTTCGGAGCCAATATTTTTATCCGCGTTGAGGATATCCTCTAATTCACCACCCACGGAAACGTAATTACGCTCTAGCATTTGAAAGTCCCGGTGTTCGTCTTGGGCATGGCCGATGAGGAGCGATCGCAATGAAAAGTCCGTCGCATAAGATGCAGCCCTAGCAATCCATCGCGCCCCCTCCACCACCTGAGGGCGCAGATTTCGCAACAATGCTTTGTAATCATTTAGGGTGAACGTGTTACTATTGAGCCGCTGAATAATGGGCACCGACTGGAGTTCCCGCTGAAACTCTAGCCACACCAGCATTAATTGGCGCAGCAGTTCTTCGGATACGGCAGCGTTGGTGGCGACAGTAGGGTTGGTCATGGTAGTTGGGGTGGGGAGTTGGAGGGTTGGGGGAGGGACGGGTTCGGGAGTTTTGAATGCTGTGGGTGTAGCGACTCCATAGGAGGAATTGGAAATTGGGAATTTTGACGAGGATTCTACGACTCGCAGCATCATGTAAGCCGTTGTAAAGCGGCCACTTTCGGGGACGAAGCAAAAGACTTGTTGCCCCGGTTGGAGTTTACCCGAATGGAAGAGTTCTTCTAGCATCAGGTAGATGGAGGCACAGCCTGTGTTACCACGGGTGTAGAGATTAGTGAACCATTTTTCTTCGGGTACCATGGCTCCTGCTTTTTCTAATAATTCCACAATCTGACTGCGGAAAAAGTGAGAGGAATAGTGGCACAAAAACCAGTCCACTGCTTCTGGTTGAATCCGGCCTTGTTCGATTAATCGGAGCCAGCCTTCTACCCCCAGTTGAATCACCTGATCCAAGAGGCGAATGTTTTGGCGCAAATTCATCATGCCATCCTGGGCCGCTTCCATTTGGGACGGGTAATCCATCCAACTGGTGAGACGATCGGGTCCATCGGTCCCCGCATACATACACACGGGGTAGGCGTTGGCGTGGGAAATCAGTTCAATCCACTCCACTCGCAAGCTTAGGCCCGTGGGGGAGGGGCGATCGCTCACCAACACGGCCCCCGCCCCATCGGACAGCATCCACCGCAAAAATTCCGTATCGAAGGATAGGGTATCCCCCGACTGGATGCCCGTTTCCGCTGCGAAACGGGTGTGTTTGAATAAGCGGGAGGCCAATTCAGAGGCTACGGCGATCGCCCGTCGTTTTGTGCCCAACTGGACCTGGGTGGTGGCATATTTCAGCGCCGCCACCCCCGCGCAACAGACCCCTTGGTGGGAGGTGGCTTCAATTGGGGCTAATTCCGGTAACTCACCGTGAACCATACTGGCAAATCCCGGCACCAGCAAATCCGGCCAGGTGGTGCCACAGGTGAGCAAATCGATGTCCTTGGGGGGCAATCCCGCTTGATGCAATACATCCCGCACCGCCGCTGCCGCCATTTGGCTATTGCTGATGGTGGTTTCCTGCTGGCGATTAATGGCGTAATATCGCTGCTGAATCCCGTTATTTTTGAGGATGCGTCGCCTTATCCGTGAGGGGCGATCGCCCACCATCCCCAAATAAGCCTCCATGTCGTCATTGCTGACCGGATTGCCAGGGAGATGTTTGCCAACATGGGTAATAAACGCGCTGCGAGGGTAATCCATGACAAAACCTAGAGTTGAGTGTGTAGACCAACATCAGTGCCCCAAAACCAAAGTCAGGCTCGTTTTGCAACCGTAGCCCCGGTGCTCGGACAACCGATTACTTGCCATTGTCAACAATCGATGGGAGTATCGCCCACGATGCTGATGTAAATTGACGTAACGATGATGGGATGAATGAGGGGTTAGGTCATGTTAGGTAGTAGGGGGAAGTGATCCGTACTAAGCGGAAAGGGCGATCGCACCATCCCCCGCTGCAACGAGTTTGGGTTTTCCCAGAACGGGATTTTTGATCGACTGGCGCAATGGAAGAGAAAATCAGGGTTATCTTAGGCCAGACTATTTTCCTTGCCCACACTTTGACCTATGATAGAGAGCATCGATGTTGTGACATACCAAGATTTAGATTCAAACGTTATGGACATTTTGACATTTGGTTGGGTTGCGCTGTTAGTTCTATTTACTTTCTCCATCTCCATGGTGGTCTGGGCAAGAAACGGTTTCTAAGCTTGGTCAGAGTCGGTCAGTACGCGAAGCTATTGGGTACGCAGGGCTATTGGGTACCCATGGCTACTCATTAAATGGAATATGGGGACGCAGAGTAAGGATTACGCAGAGTAAGGATTACGCAGAGTAACCATGAGTATTGAGATAACGCCCCTCAGTGTTTTGGCAACATTAGCCTTTGGGTTGCTGATCGCAGTGACCGCTGGTGTGGGTTATTTGACCATTGTGGATTGGCGCGATCGCCGTCGCCAAGACCGGGAGAAGCAAGAAAAGCGTCGTTCTCGCCGCTGAAAATTGGATTAAATAATAGCCAGTAAGGCAAACGATGCTAAGTAAATAGGCACAATTACGTACTCCACTATGCGCGGTACCCGATGTTGATGGACAAACACCAGCAAAATAGCGGTCAACGCCATGGTGACCATGCCTGGAAGAATATTATCAAAGCTGGGTTCCAGGGCAAAGGGGCGAATAATACTCGCTATGCCGAGGAAAGAGGTATCAAAAGCGTTTGATCCTGCCAAGGCAATACAGGCAAAAAAGAGACCTTTTTTACCCGATTTGACTGCTAAGGCCGTCACGGTGATTTCTATCCCCGCTCTACGGGTAAAGCCGTCCAATGTGGCACACATCACGAAATAGGACATCAGGGTCAGCGGTCACATATCAGCCCGGAATAGGTGAGCATCCCATTCCGAGGATTTAGCCACAGCGACGCAGAGAAAAAATAGGCACCCAAGTTGAAAGCCATCGCAACCAATGATGCTGTGGGCCAGGATTTCATTTTCCTCTTTTCTCCCGTGGTTCAATCTTTTCTCCAAATCGTGGAGCAATGCTTAGGGGCAAAAAAGATATTTGATGTGGGGGTTGAGACTATTACCACGACTAAATCTGGGGCTGAGAGTCAATAGGGCGATCGCTCCACCCCCATAACACATCCTCTACATTACCTAAATTGACCTGCCATATTGATGAGATTAGCCATCTGGCCCAAATCCACCTCTCCTGACAACACCTTAGCCAGCATCCCCTCCCCTTGGGCATTTGATCCCTTGGTTAAAAACTGAG